>JAQGOX010000038.1 GCA_028293365.1 Verrucomicrobiales bacterium
GGACACATCGCTCCCGAAGCCTACGTGGGCGGTCCATTGGCGATTGTGAAGAACGGTGATTCGATCACGATCGATGCGGAAAAAAGGACGCTGAATCTGGACGTCTCTCAGGCGGAAATAACGAAACGGTTGAAAGCGTGGTCCGCACCAAAGCCTCGCTATAAGCGGGGTGTCCTGGCCAAATATGCGAAACTCGTAAATTCAGCGCACCTCGGTGCCGTCACCGACGCCGACCTGTAAAGGGTTAGCAAAATCGCACGGAAGCCTGAGTCAAAATGGTCTCGACGTAATAAGGAAGCCTCGGTCACTCAGGCTATGTCGCTCGGACAACCGCAGGCGATGCAGCACCTTGCTGCATCGCCACTTAGCTCTCATAAGCTTCGAGAACCGGCCATTTGGTTGGCATTGGTTCAGGAAACCGCTGCCGGATAACAATTTGACTTGGTTTTGCCCGGCTTCTACATTCGCTTTGCATGTTCTTCACCGAGAGCAAGACGGGGGTTGCACCCGTTGATGGCACATCATCTCCCCGCGCGCCACGTCAATGGAAGGAGCTGGTGGCCTCCGTCGCACCTTTCATGGAGCAGGTTGCAAAGGGCCTGGCGGAACAGGTTCAGGCTTTCGATCCCGAAATCGTTTCCTACGCCCATTACGCTCTCACAAACCAGGGCAAACAAATCCGGCCCGCCCTCGTTGCCCTGAGCGGCGGAGCGGCCGGAAGAATGAACGATGCTCTCGTCACGGTCGCGGTAATCATCGAAATGGTGCATCTGGCAACTCTGGTCCATGATGATATCGTCGATGAGGCTGAATTGCGCCGTTCCAGGCCCACGCTGGCGGCAAACTGGGGAAATCAAATATCGGTACTTCTCGGAGATTGCCTTTTCGCGCACGCCATATCGATAGCCGCGAGCTTCCCGACTCCAGACGTGTGCCGGGCCGTAGCCCTGGCTACGAATCGAGTCTGCTCCGGTGAAATCCTGCAAACGCACAACCGTGGTAATTTCAATAATTCCCGTGCTTCCTATTTCAAAGCAGTCGAAATGAAAACCGGAGAACTGTTTGCGCTCTCCTGTGAACTCGGTGCCAGCCTGAGCGGCGGTGGGGTCCAGACGGCAAAAACGCTCCGGAAATATGGCATGGCCTTGGGGACCGCGTACCAGATTTACGACGATTGCCTGGATCTCTTCGGAAGTGAGGTAACTGTGGGCAAATCTCTCGGAACCGATTTGGCCAGCGGCAAGATGACTCTCCCGCTGTTGTTGGTTATGGAACAAGGCTCAAGCGAAGACCGCCGTTCCCTTGAGGAAATGCTTAAAAACCTCAATTGCAAGAATTCTGCTGCTATTTTTGAACTTTTGGACCGGTACGATGCTCTAACTCAAACGCGGATAATAATAGATCAGTATCTTGGGGAGGCTCGGGATGCGCTCGGTATATTGCAAATGTCGGAAAGTTCGCGGACCTTGGGGTCCCTTGCGGATTTCCTGGCGCAACAAACCGAGGCTTTGGGTGTTTGAATCTTCGAACATCTGAAGCAAGGGCCACTATGATCCATACAGCCGTCTTAACCGAGCCAGTCAACGCCACTCCCACTGTGGTTGAGGAACGCGTTTTGGTCAGACAAGCGCAGGACGGCGATCTTCGCGCGTTCGACGAACTCGTGCACCGCTATCAGGAGCGCGTCTATGCCACTGTCTACCATATGACCGCCAATCATGAGGATGCCAATGATCTCGTGCAGGAGGCGTTTCTTAAGGCGTATCGAGCGTTGAAATCTTTTAAGGGAGATTCAAGCTTTTTTACGTGGGTTTATCGAATTGCAGTTAACAAAACCATCAACTTCCTCAAACAACGGAAGAATCGTTCGGGAATGAGTTTGAACGATATGGATTTCAACGCCGAACACGACCCGGACATGGTCGCTCTGGTATCGGAAAGAACTCCCCGCCGTGATTTAGGATTAGTGGAATTACAGGAAAAGTTGAACGCCGCGATGCAAAAATTGTCTGAAATTCATCGGCTGGTTGTGACCTTGCACGATGTGCAAGGGCTTTCCCACGAGGAAATTAGTAAAATCATGGATTGCAACACAGGCACCGTCCGTTCCCGCCTGTTTTATGCAAGACAACAGTTGCAGGGATTTTTAGCAGATTACTTGAAATGAGCACCCATTCGAATCCGGACGACTTTGAACAATTGCGCAAACTTCTCGCATTGAAACGCTACGAGGTTCCCCCTCCCGGCTATTTTGACAGCTTGCCACGCAAGGTCATGACGCGTGTGGAAATGACTGAACTGGGGATTTACTCGACCTGGTGGGAATGGGTCGTGGCACGGTTCGATGCGAAACCGGTACTGGCTTGTGCCTATGGTTTTGCGGTTTCGGGATTACTCTTGCTCGGTTTCAGGCTCTCTCAACAATTTGAGCAGGAAGTCGCCACTGGGCCCGTTCAGGGCGGTGCCTGGCTGGCCGCCACGCCGGACCCCTTGACGATGCCGTCAACAGTTCTTCCCAGCAACTTCGGATTTCCAGTCGGTTTAGCGACCGCAACCGTGATCGATGACAGCACAGAATGGCAACCTGTTCACTCAAGTCTCTTCCGAGTGAAACACGCCAGTTTTGCGATGCCCGCTCATTAACGACCGGCCGCTCTTTTTATAGTTTGCGTGAGAGTTGGAGACGCGCTCACAAAACCGCAGCCTCAATGATTTCCACACTTCCATGAGCTCCATCCATCCGTACACGAAGTCCGATTGGCATTGTGAGTCGCCGCGGAACATGGCCGTACTGAAGGTTGTGGAACACTGGTCCATTGATAGCCTGAGCAGCTCGATCAAGTACTGTTTCGGTTGTAAGGTGTGCCCGAGTCGGGTCTTTTGGTTCGCAATGAGTGAACTTTCCTATCAATAAACCGCCAATATTCTTAAGGATCCCGCAGTTCTGAAGCTGCATCAGCATCCGATCGATTTTATGCGGATACTCGTCAACCTCTTCGATCAACAAAATCGAACGGCTAAACTTCGGCCAATAAGGCGTTCCCAATAACGAAACGATCAACGAAAGGTTGCCTGCGAGCAAAAGCCCCGCCGCATGACCGAACTTTTGCACCAACACTTTTTCCTCTGGAGGATTAGCCAGAAATCCCACGGGCTCCGGCGTCGTGATAAGTCGCCAAAAATGCTCTGAGGTAAACGGATCCGGGGTGCCGTTCGCAAATTCGACCGCTGGCATCGGACTGGAAAAGGTCACCAACCGGGTTTTTTGCAGCAGCGCCAATTGCAGCGCGGTTATATCACTGAATCCCGCAAATATTTTGGGATTCGCTTTAACGCTTTCATAATCGATAAGGGGTAAAATCCGCGGCGTTCCATAACCTCCTCGAATCGCAAAAATAGCGCGAACTTCCGGATCGGCGAACATGGCGTTGACGTCGGAGGCTCTTTCTTCATCCGTTCCGGCGAGGTAGCCGTCACTCTTCCCGACGTTAGAGCCAAGTTTTACCCGATAACCCATTCCCTCAACATACCGAACAGCTTTTTCGACTGATTCGGACGAGAGAGGAGCACTCGCCGGAGATACAAATCCAATCAATTCACCCTCGCGCAGGCGTCCAGGTTTCAAAGCGCGCATGGCCGGTCTTTCAGCGGAACCCGAACTCCTCTAGAAACGCACTGGCCGGCGCTTCGATTCGCACTTTGCGCCGTTGAAATGGATCCAGATATTCGAGGCGAACCGAGCGCAAAGCGAGCGATTCCTTATCCTGCTTTCGTGTCGAACCTGCCCCATAAAGTGAGTCGCCGAGCACCGGATGCCCAGCCGAGGCAAGATGAACCCGAATCTGATGCGTTCTGCCGGTGATTGGCTGGGCTTCAACAAGTGACCGGCCATCCCGCGATTCCAGCAGTCGAAAAAAGGTCTGGGCATCCTTCCCATTCTCCGGGTCCACTTTCATGCGGCCAATTTGCTTCTCATCCTTTTCCAGCGGAAGATCGCAATCCCATTCTTTTCGATTGGGAACGCCTTCCACGATGGCGAAATAACTCTTTTTCATTTGGCGCGTCTCAAACAGATCGCCGTACGTGTTCAATGCCCCCGGGCTTTTCGCCATCAGCAAAATGCCGGTCGTGCCTGCATCAAGCCGGTGTATGTTCCGCAGGAATTTCAGATTCCTGGACCGAGCCCAAAAATCTCCCGCAGCTACAGATGAGGTGATGGCAGCTTGCAGGTTTCGATCCGTATCCTGCCAGGAGTACGGCACCAACATCCATCCGGCGGGTTTATCTATCGCGAGCACAGAACGATCCTCGTAAAGAATCGGAAAAGAGTCGCCGGTTTCGAGTTCAATCTGTTTTGGTTTGGCCATGAAATCAGGCGGCCAGAAAGGCAAAAACGCCAAAGGCTGTCGGTAGGATATTGAAACGCTGCTCCACAGGCTCCTTTTATAACAGTCCCCTCCAATACAAGCAACTCGGCGGTTGGACTGACCTTTTGCAGTCGATCTGCCGCTTTCGCCACTTTGGCTTTGAACTTTGGGAAAGCCCACGCATTATTGCGGGGATGAATGATACTTTGCTCCACCTGGAGTTGCCCAATGTTCGCAAAATTAAGAGCGGAAAGGTTCGCGAGATCTTTGATCTCGGAGATTCATTTCTTTTTGTCGCTTCGGACCGAATTTCCGCATTCGACTGCGTAATGCCCAATGGAATTCCGCGCAAAGGAGAAGTTCTCACGCAGCTTTCCCACTTCTGGTTCGACCAAACCGAGAAACTCGTTGGGAATCACCGTCTGGCGAAATCAGGCGATCCATTGCCCGAAAAGCTAAAGCCCTACTCCAGCCAGATAGGGCGCCGCAGCATGATAGTCAAAAAGGCTGAACCTCTTGCCATAGAGTGTGTAGTCCGGGGCTATCTGGCCGGATCGGGTTGGAAGGAATATAAAAAAAGCCAAACTGTTTGTGGCATACCACTTCCATCGGGACTCCAGGAATCATCGGAGTTGCCACAACCAATTTTCACCCCTTCGACCAAAGCGGAAACTGGCCATGACGAGAATATCAATTTTGAGACCGCCGCTCGAACCGTTGGAAACGAGATCGCTGAACAGGTCCGCGATCTGAGCTTAAAGATTTATACTTCCGCCAGAGAATATGCACGCGCCAGAGGGATCATAATTGCTGACACCAAATTTGAGTTCGGAATGTTCGACGGAAAGATAATCCTCATTGACGAAGTGCTGACTCCCGATTCCTCCCGTTTCTGGCCAGCGGACCAATATCAGCCCGGACAGGGTCAGCCGAGCTACGACAAACAGTTCGTACGTGATTACCTTGAGACGCTCGACTGGGACAAATCTCCGCCAGCCCCGCCTCTGCCAGATGACGTCGTGGCTAAAACCCAGGCTAAATATCTTGAGGCATATAAGCGCGTGACCGGTCGCGACCTTTGAGTTCGGCTCGCAAATGCAGAACCTCGTAGAAGATTTTTTGCAGCATTTGCGCAATGAGAAGGGGCAATCCGACCATACGCAGAAAACGTACGCCGGGTTGCTAGGCCGTTTTGTTCGTTGGGCGGGCGAACAGAATCTGAAGAATTGGAAATCAGTGGAATTGCCGCACCTGACAGCGTTTCTTCTCCACGAGCAACAGCGCAAATTGGAGACCGTTCCGGAATCGAGTCTGCGAAAACTCGCTACAAGCTCGGTGTATTTGGAAATCGCAGCACTACGCTCGTTTTACAAGTATTGCGAATCAGAGGATTTCCTGCCGAGAAACATTGCCGGGCAGCTTTCTCTGCCGCGCCGCTGGAAAACTCTTCCCAAAACGTTATCCGGTGCGGAAATCGATCGCCTCATGGAGCCGATGGTGCCCACGGAACCTTCGACCCTTTGCGATCAAGCGATCCTCGAACTTGCATATGCTTCAGGATTGCGTTTGGCGGAACTGCGAAATCTGCGTTTGGAACAACTGCATCTGGACGCGGGCTTCGTCACTGTGATTGGCAAAGGGAACAAAGAACGAGTCGTGCCAGTCGGAACCAAGGCAATCGAAGCACTGCAGTCGTATCTGGCAGGCGGACGCCCAAAATTGGTGAGAGCTAAATCACCCGGTGCTGTGTTTCTGACGCAGAGAGGAAGCTCATTTGCAGCTCCAACCATGTGGCTTCGCATCAAAAATCGCGCCCGTTACGCCGGGATTTCACGTAATATCACTCCGCACATGCTGAGGCACAGTTTCGCCACCCATTTATTGGAAAATGGAGCCGACCTTCGGGTTATTCAGGAATTGCTGGGTCACAGCAGCATCGGCACTACCCAGGTTTACACCCACGTAACCGGCAATCGTTTGCGTGAAGTACATCGCAAATTCCATCCCCGCCCCTAAATCTATGTCTGACGAAATCCCATCCGAGTTAGCATGGTACGTTGCCCACACCCGTCCACGCCGCGAAAAAAAGCTTGTCGAATACTGCGAGCGCAAAGGATTTTTGGTGAATCTGCCGCTATATCGAAGCGTAAAAAAATATCAGGGCAAAACCGTTGAATTCACCAAGCCGCTCTTTCCCGGATACGTTTTCTTACGCCTTCATACTCACGAGCGGGCTCCTGTTTTTCAAAGCGATTACGTCGCAAACCTGCTCGATGTGGTGGACCAAAAACTTTTCGAGGAGCAATTAGGCGAAATCCTTCGCGCTCTCGAGAGTGAGATTGAAGTTTTCGCCGCGCCGTATATAACGAAGGGAAGGCGTGTCCGCATCAAGACCGGTCCGTTGCGCGGAATCGAAGGCCTCGTCGAAGATCGTTACGGCAAGGTCAATGTAATCCTCCGTCTCGATTTTATTTCCCAGGCCGCAGCCGTCAAAATGGAAGCAACGGATCTGGAATTAATTGATTAAATTCCGGTTTGCGTCACCTTCAAATCATCATAACGAATAGGGGTGGTAGCGTACGGGCTTCCGAGTATAGCCGGCCGACCCGCAGGTGGCTGTTCAGATTCGTTTAACTCTATATTCCAGTGGGCAGGAGAAGCCGCGCCTTCGCTCCAGGCTTTCCCCTGGACTTTCCATTCGCCCTCTTTAGCCTTTACCACCTGCAGATGGAGGGTGGTCCATTGGCCTGATTTCCAATCGTACTCCACGCTCTTTTTGAGAGTATCACCTTTATAAAGCTCAATCGCTTTCTTCGCAGGGCTTACCTGTAGTTTATACCCGCCGATACCGCCAAGCGCGACCGCAAATGTGGGCATTCGGCGCCCTTTAGCCGTTCCGAAAATGCGTGCCGAAACTCCCAGATTCTCTTTCTCGGTCGGCCCAAAAAGAACCCCGAAGCTGTCAAGGGGGGCTCCCGGTAATTCCAGAAATTTATTTCCACCCTCTTCTCTGACGGCGAAGCCGCCGTCAAGCACCAGGAAATCGTCCGGCACCTTGCCAATTTCGGCTTTTTCGAAATCGTTTTGATAGAGCGGCTTGGAATCTGCAGCGTTAATTGCCAGAGCCCAGAACATTAATGAGAACGCTATTACTGAAGCTTTTTTCATGAGGTATAAATCCAACATTACAAATTCCGCAACGAGTCAATCAGTTTTCCTCGAAGCGCCCATTGCGCTGCGAGCCAGGTAAAGATCATCCCCGTTCCAAAAACAGCCGCGAGAGTGTACAATAGAGATTTGTAAGGAAATGGTTGTCCGGGTCGGAGCAATCCTGGAAGCACGGTAATGCCGGCGGCAAAGATTCCTACTCCCAAGCCGAGTAATAGCAAGGCGAGATGCTCGCTCAACACGATCCGACTCAGAGCCTTCCTGCGAAAACCGAGCGCGAGCAGAATCCCCAGTTCTCCGCGCCGCTCGAATACGTTTCGCAACACGACGACCCCCAACCCGGCTGTACCGAGCAATAAGCCAAGACCGCCCAGAACTTGAAATGTGCTCAAATAAGTATTCTGCACTGCATTAAATGCATTCAGTCGTTTATCGGCTTCTGTCAATTCGAGTCCAAAATCCTGCAATGCGCGGGAAAGATGGGCCGAAACCTTGCTCAACTCTTTGGACGGCGCATCAATCAAAAAGATTCGATAGCCGCTCTCGGAAGGAAATCGCCGCGTGAAGTTCTCCTCGGAGATAATCAGTGTCCCTTGCAGCATCGAATTAGCAAGCGCGCCGACGATTCGTAATTTGAACTCCCGCCCGCGTTCATCGGTATAAGGAATGGCGTCGCCCACTTTTTTCCCCAGGGCCCATTGAATGGAGGCCGCATCGCCGATCGCAGGAACTTCGCCAGGCTCAAGATTCTCGTTCAGCAAGATCCACGGAGTTGACCTTTTTTCGTTTTTTGAAATGTTCGCGAACGAAAATCGGTCTTTTAACTCGTCCGCGCGCACTCCGAGCAACCGCGGCTTTTGGGCCCTGTTTAAATTCAAACAACTCGCATCTTCTCCCTCACGCAACCGCATTGGTATCACATGCACATCACGCAGGATCGAAGCGTCCAGGCCATAAGTTTGCCTGCCTGGTTCGGAGTTAAGATTCTGAACGATTGGCAGGGACGATTCACCCCAAAGTTGAAATCCGCCCGTACCAGAGGACCTGGATGACTCGCCACTTATGCTTTCCAGGCGGAATACGCCGATTGATGCGATCAGAAAACTCCCGCAAGCCAGCAGTGCGATCACAGAACGGCTGCGCTTCGGCGCGCGCGACATGCTTCGAATTCCCAGGCCGCGAACCGTCATCGCTTTTGTCGTTTCTCGAGCTCCAAAATATCGAATGAGCGCCGAGCAAAATGCAATGCCTGCAATCAGCATTAAAGAACCGCCGCTGAAGAATAACTCGGGCTCCGGATTTTTTTGAGTGGCCGCCCGAATTGCCGTTCCCAATCCAGAAATCCCGGAGATAATCGCAATCCAGAACGCCAGCGACCATTTTCCCTTTTTGATCTTGGCCGCATCGGTTAATTCACTTCGTTCCGCCAAAAGCTCAATCGCAGCCCGGCGTGCTTGCTTGCGCAACGCCAGCCACATGCTGATACCCGCGACGACGATTCCAGCGAATGCTCCTGAGATGACAGTTGCTGGCGAAATCACCAATTTCAATGCGGTGGTACCCACTGCCGAATGCCAGATCGTCGTAAGTCCGGCCAGCATCGCCCGGGCGTAAAAAATCCCGCCAACGGTGCCCGGAACGGCGCCTAGCGCTGCTATTAAAAGACCCTCAAAAAGCAGTATATTCCTAACCTGCCTCGCCGGGAAACCAATCGCCAGCAAAGTTCCAACTTCCGCGTGCCGTTGCTCGATACCGAATTGGAAAAGCAGGGCCATCAGCAAGAGCGCGGCGGCGATGAGAAAGAAACTGAACCCAATGAATAACTGCCCAAAATCCTGGCCTTGATTGCTTGCTGCAAGCGCCTGGTCTCGCACCGCCTGAAAGCTCAAACCAACCGCGTCCGGGGAAATCGCCGTCCGCAGAACAACACCGAGTTGTGCGAGATTCATTGAACTGCTCAACGGAAATCGAATAGCGGTCAAATCCCCGAACCGGTTTGACCAGAGCTTTTGGCCCGCTGCCAGGGTGACGAACGCTTTCGGCGTGCCACGATAATCATGCCAATATTTCTCGTCTTTATCCCGGATCAGATCGGTCTTAATCGGAAATCCTGTATCCCAATCGCGACAGTTATCGGCAGTGGTCATTCCCGGAAAATCGGGCATCAAGGTTCGATCGCACAACGGTGCATCCATGGGAATGACGGAGCGCACCTTGAATGTGGAAGACTCCTCTACCATCTGGCGCATCGAACCAACCACAAAATATTTTAGCTGAATCGTGTCGCCCGGTTTGGCGTGCAGATCATCCGCCAGCCATTGGTTTATGATGGCCTCATCATTTTTTAGTGGCGTTGGGAGCATTAAGGCATCCGCCGCCGTTACCATGGAATACGGCGTCATATTCGTTCCCACGCGCAATTCGTTAACAAAATAGGTAAGAATTCCAATGGAGTTTGATACAGCACTTCGGGCGGACGATGCTGCGGCCTCATCAAGAAAGACGCGGCTGGTCCGCAACTCGGCAATGGGAGAATTTGTTAACTGCCGCAGCATTAATTCTCCATCCTCCAATTGCCAGGCATTTAGCAATCCGGTTTTTGCCGTTTTCAGCAAGTCGGCCGCTGCTTTGTCCCTCACCTCCGCGACAACAAGATTTGCGCGGTTCGTGACCGCCAGTTTCTGCTGAAGAAATTT
>JAQGOX010000040.1 GCA_028293365.1 Verrucomicrobiales bacterium
CTGCTGGCTTACGCCTTCACTGGTTCGAATCCAGTTCCTACCACCACCTTTAAACCGGCAAACCTTCTTTACCGCCTCTTGCGGCTTTGCACATGTCGGTAAACAATCACCGGTGATCTCGTATGAATACACCTATGGTTTAATCCTTTGTACGGTTTTTTTCCTGTTCCTCGACAGAATTAACGGATGTCTTGCGTGCCTTGTTGGTCTTGGTCAAAGTGAGCTAAACACAAGACGATAATGGTGAGCACGCTTTCTGAGGAGATTATCCCGACTGGGGCTCGATCCCGGATATTGAATAAACGCAGCGACTGTGTGCTTCAGGCATGAACCGAATGGCCAATGCGATTGATTCTCCCCGGAACTGCGATGTGGTCATTGTCGGTTCGGGGCCAACGGGAGCGCTTATGGCGTTGCGGATGGTGGAGCAGGGGTTGAGCGTGGTTGTTCTGGAGGCTGGGCAGCGGTTCGGTGGTATGACGGCATTGCAAAACACTGAGGCAAATGCCGGCAAAATCATGTGGGCTGAGCCTCGCAATTTTGTCGGATCCGATTTTGTAATTCCAAAAGCGGGGATGGGGGTTGGCGGTGGCACTTTGCCCTGGCTCGGGGTGATGCCGCGCTTTGCCCGCGAAGATTTTTGCACGTATTCGACGGAGGGAGTGGGGGCTGATTGGCCGATCGGCTATGATGAGTTGCGTTCTCATTATGAGAGAGTCGAACGGGAATTCGGGCTCGCCGGTGAGTGCGGGCCATTTGCGCCTGAACAATATGCGCTGCCGATGCCGCCGCATCGGATGAACTGGCATGCGCAGGTGCTCGCACGCGGTGCACGAAAACTGGGGGCTCATCCGTTTGCGCCACCGATTGCCATTAATTCGCAGGAAAGGGATGGCCGGCCTGCGTGTATTTATTGCGGTTGGTGCGGGTCCGGTTGCCCCACGGAAGCCAAGGCGACTTCAGCCAACACTTACCTTGCGAGAGCTGAGCGATTTGGGGCACGCATTACCAGCGGCGCGATGGTGCATCGAGTCAATTACGATCCGATGACCGGCCGTGCCACCGGCATTGAGTATCTGGATGCTTTGCGCCGTGAGCATCGAATCAACGCTGAGGTCGTGGTCCTTGGTGCGCATGCGATCGAGACGCCGCGCCTTCTGTTCTTGTCCGCGAACGAAACGTTTCCCGATGGCCTCGCCAACTCCAGCGGCATGGTGGGGCGGAATTTTATGAGTCATCCGACGTGGCAGGTTTTTGGCACGTTTGATGAACCCATCAATGCGCATAAAGGGATGCAGATGGGCCATGTGATGGTGCAGGATTACAACCGGTCCGATAGCCGAAATGACTATGCCCGCGGCTTCATCCTGCTCAGTTACATGATGACGCCGGTGACTTTTGGAAATCTCAGCGGGCTAATGGTCGGCCAGGAGCTGAAGGACTTTCTCCATGAATATTGTCATACCGCGGCCTGGTGGGCGCATGCCGAGGGTTTGCCGCATGAGCACAATACCATCACTCTTGATCCTGAACTATGCGATTCTCATGGGCTTCCTGCTGCTCGCGTGACTTATCACTGGGGCGGCAACGATTTGAAAGTGGCCGCCGCGGCGCGTGACAAGGCTGGCGAGTTTATGGCCGCGTCGGGTGCGCGCAAAGTGCGCATTGGTTTGAACTACGGCGCTCACGCCATGGGTTCCTGCCGCATGGGCGCGGATCCAAAGACTTCCGTGGTAAACGGCTTTGGCCAGTCGCATGATGTTCGAAACCTTTTCATCTGCGATACGAGCGTGTTTGTCACTGGCTCCGGTGTAAATCCCACACTCACGGCAATGGCCATTGCCGATCGCGCCTCGGAGTATCTCATTTCATCCGCGAGGAAAGGAGAACTGTGATTGAACCTACAATCAGCCTTGGCGACATCGCGACATTAGCTGCCTTAGCCAATGGCATCATTCCCGCCGACTTGCGCGATGCTGGCGCTGCATCCGTTCACTCCGGACCGGGAATCGCGGAACGCATGAGACGAAGTCCGTATGCGCAGGTGTATGTGGATGGCTTGAAAGCGGCAGATAGAATCGCCGGAGACAAATTTGTATGCACGGCGCGGGAGTTGGATTCGGCGCAGATGCATGATTTGCTCGGTGAATTGCGCGATCAGTCGCCAGCCTTTTTCCGGCAGCTCCGGGCGGATGTTTGTGCGCTTTACCTCAGCGATGCGGGTGTCTGGCAGCGGATCGGTTTTCCCGGTCCAGCAGCCGATACCGGTGGCTATCCAGACTTCGATCAACCGCAAATTTAATCGTGTGCCCATGAACAAACCCGATCTCTTGCCCGCCACTCGCTCTTTTCTGGCCAAACCTGCGAAGATGCTCATCGGCGGGCAATGGCGCGCCGCTGCTGCGGGCGAGACGTTGCCGAGCATTGATCCGGCGACAGGAGAAGTCATCGCCGATTTTCCTGCTGGCAGTGCGACCGATGCCGATGAAGCGGTCCGCGCGGCGCGTCAAGCGTTTCCCGCGTGGAAAAGGATCACTCCATACGACCGGGGTCGTTTGTTGCAGAAGGTGGCAGCTTTGATCGAGAAGCATGGCGATGAACTCGCTGAATTGATCACCCTGGAAAATGGCAAACCGCTTTGGGAAGCGAAGAAGGAAGTCGGCACTGCCGTGAGTTGGACGGAATATTATGCAGGCTGGACCACAAAGCTCACCGGTGAGACCATTCCTCTCTCGCTGCCCGGCCAGTTTTTGAATTACACGACACGCGAACCGCTCGGGGTAGTCGCAGGGATCACACCGCCGAATTATCCGCTAACGATGCCGCTCTATAAAGCAATGCCCGCACTGGCGACGGGTAACGCGGTTATCATTAAGCCTTCGGAGGATACTTCGCTTGTTGCATTGCGGTTGGGAGAGCTCATAGCCGAAGCAGGTTTGCCCGACGGTGTTTTCAACGTTTTGACCGGACTTGGCGAAGCGGTTGGGGCCGCGCTCGCGAACCACAATGACGTGGACAAGATCACCTTTACCGGCAGCACCGAAGTGGGACGCGCGCTCGTGCGGGCGTCGGCGGGCAACCTAAAAAAAGTCTCGCTGGAGCTGGGCGGAAAATCTCCCAACATCGTCTTTGCGGACGCCGATCTCGAAGCGGCCCTGAAGGGAGTTTTTATGGGCATCTTTTTTTGCCAGGGTGAAATTTGTTCCGCAGGATCACGTCTGTTTGTGGAGCGTGGCATCTACGATGATTTTGTCGCGGGCCTTGCCGATATGGCGCGCAGTGTAAAACTCGGCCACGGACTCGACCCGAGTACGAAAATGGGGCCTCTGGTGTCGCAGGCTCAGCAACAGCGGGTGCTCGGATACGTTGGCATCGGCACCGATGAAAAGGCGAACCTGCTGGCCGGAGGCAAGGCGCCGGGCGGATCGCTCGCGAAAGGTTTTTTTGTCGAACCTACGGTTTTCTCCGGAGTGACCAATCAAATGCGCATTGCCCAGGAAGAGATCTTCGGCCCGGTCGTATGCGCGATCCCGTTTGACGATCTTTCCGACGCGGTCGCAAAAGGCAACGACTCCCCTTTCGGTCTCGCGGCCGGCATTTGGACTCGCGACATCCGCAAGGCGCATCAAGCGGCCGCCGCGCTGGAGGCCGGAACGGTTTGGGTAAATTGCTACAATGCGTTCGACAACGCTTCGCCCTGGGGCGGGTTCAAGCAAAGCGGCTGGGGACGGGAGAAAGGTCCATATGGACTCGACCTTTTCACACAGGTCAAGTCGGTGATCATCAATTTTAGTTAGTCTACAGCCGCCACCTGCAACTGTTTGCGTAAGTTGCGTGTATGCACCGGCGCAGTCACAGAATGAAAAAATGGGACGAGTCGATAGGGGATTCGAAGTTACAGTCCAGGGCGTTTTGGTGGAATCTTGTAATCTCTATGCCAAGTGAGGTTCCAGAGGCGTTCGAGTTTTACTTGTTCCACATGACCGTCATAAAAGGCCATATTAATCGCACCTGGTAGTTTCTGACTCGGTGTAAAATTAGTGGAAAGAATCGAAGAGCGCGATCCGTGCCTTGGAATGGTGAATGATGACATTCCGTAGGGATTTGGCATGCCGCCGGTTTGCAAGTTGTTCGCGGGGAGATCTGTTTCTCGTGGGCCGCTCCAATTGCCGCCGCCCCACCAGAAATTG
>JAQGOX010000060.1 GCA_028293365.1 Verrucomicrobiales bacterium
GGAGACGTGCGACTCTTTGGCTTGCTTCAATCAGCAAAAGTCGTGGTCGTGCCGTCATTATCTGAAACGTTCGGTCTTGTGATACTCGAAGCATGGGCTGCTGGGACGCCCGTTGTCAGTTCGCGCACGTCGGGTGCTCTAAGCCTGATCGAGCCGAATAAAAACGGATGGCTTTTTGACCTGGCCGAACCTTCCCAGTTTTTGTCTGCTTTGGGCGAAGCGCTCTCCAACCCGTCGAAGGCTAAACAATTCGCCGAAGCCGGACACGATCTCGCCGCTTGTGATTATGACACCGCCATTCTCGCTCGGCATATTCGTAATCTCTACGAAGAACTTATTCAGGACGCTGCATGAAATACGTCATCATCCGCGACGACGATACCAACACCCTCACACCGATCGAGTGCCTCGAAACACTCTATCGTCCCTTTCTCGATAAGGGGCTGCCCGTTTGCCTTGCCACCATCCCGAATGTTCGCAGTGATGTCTGCCTTCCCAGCGGACCGCGCGAAGGATTTCTCGTGGCCAGCAAGGGAGCGGCTGCCCGGGCCTATCCGATAGGCGAAAACGCCAAATTGGTTCACTATCTCAAGGATAACCCCGGCTATCAGATAGTTCAGCATGGGTATCATCATGAATTCGTTGGGACTCAAACCGAATTCGATCACAACAACCGCGCCGACATCATTCGCCGGCTCGATCTCGGAACGCGCTACTTGCTCGAGGCAGGCTTCGAAAAGCCGAAAACATTTGTCGCGCCGTACGATCGCGTAACACCCGTAGGCTATCGGGAACTTGCACGCCGCTTCGAAATAATCTCCACTGGGTGGTTCGAACGCGCCCGTCTGCCGCGTAGTTGGTGGCCTGGCCTCGTAATGCGTAAATTGCGCAAACAACCGCATTGGCGTCATCAGGGCGTCTCTTTGCTCAGCCACCCGGGTTGTTTGCTTTCCTATCATCGGCCTTATAAAACAATGCTCGAGGAGATCCGCCGAAGCGTCGAGTCTCGAAACCTTACTGTTCTGGTGACCCATTGGTGGGAATTCTTCAGAGACGGCGAGAATGACCTTCCATTCATTCAGGTGCTTCATGAAACTGCCGCGTTTTTAGCCGCCCAAAAAGATCTGAAAGTGATCAGGTTCAGCGATATTGTTGAACAGAACATTCCACTGAACTAAATGACTCCCCCGCAAGAATCGGAGCTGAGCAACGATGTTGAGTTAAAAATCAAAGAAGAAAAAACTGGTCGCGATGCGGCAGCAGAAACGGAGAAGCCGGATATCTCCGATCTGACTCATTTCCTCCATGGCACGCGACTGGTGACGCCAGTTGCTGTTATTGGATTGTTTGTAATTGCGTTTTGCGGATTCCTGTTTTTCGCCAAACCATTCCTTATGCCAGTTGTGTTGGCTATCTTGTTGAATTTCCTTCTGAAACCGGTCGTGAAGTTTCTATGCAAACTTCATGTGCCGGAAGCAGTGGGTGGGGCTGTGGTTCTGTTCGTTTTTCTTGCGGTAATCTGGTTTTTGCTCTCCCGTTTGATCGCGCCGATCAACGACTGGGCGGAAAAAGGTCCGGAACATTTCCGCGACGTGCAAACGAAGATCCATGGCATCCTGCGCCCCGCCCAGAAGCTTAGTAAAGCCGCGGAGCAAATGCAGGAAATCGCCAAGCCGGCGCAGGATGGAGAAACCCAAAAAGTTGAGATCAAACAGTCCACCGTTCGGGAAATGATAGTTTCGTATGTGAAAGGCTTTGTTGGAGGCGCTATTGAAACGCTCGTACTCCTCTACTTTCTCTTGGCTGCGGGAGATCTCTTCCTTCAGAAGTTAGTGCGGATCTTACCACACCTTCGTGAAAAGAAGAAAGCTGTCGAGATTACGCATGAGGTTCAGGAAAACATTTCAATCTTCCTGCTTACGATTACAGGCATCAACTCGTGCCTTGGCCTCGTAGTGGGATTTTCCATGTGGGCTGTCGGGATGAGCAGTCCGGCATTGTGGGGCGTCATGGCGGCGTTACTCAATTTTATCCCGTACTTCGGCCCGCTCACGGGCGTGCTAATCCTCGGTTTTGCGGGCCTGGTGTCGTTTGCCGGGCTTGGGCAAGCCCTTGTGCCTCCAGCCATTTACCTCGCTTGCCATGCTCTCGAATCGAATTTCGTCACTCCCATGGTGCTCGGTCGCCGTCTCACGCTAAACCCCGTTGTGATTTTCATGTCGTTGATTTTCTGGACGTGGCTGTGGGGGATTCCGGGCGCTCTCATGTCCATTCCCATGCTGATGATGGCCAAAGTTTTCTGCGATCATTTTAAACCGCTCGCCCCGATTGGAGAATTACTGAGCGGCTAGGGTGAAATTGTCCAGGCTCTCCGCGAGACGCAAAATAGAATGCAACAAAGCGTGAGAAACAGTTGGAGCACTGAATAGACCTGTAGCGGAAAATCGAATTTGGCGTGAATAAGACAACTGCTGACGGCTACCCACAGCACAGAAACAAAATGCCATGACACCGCGATTCCTCCGGAAATGAACCAGCGCGCCAGCACCAGACCCATCATCAAGACGACAATCGTAAATCCAAATTGGCCAAACGTAACCCGCGTTTCCAGCCAGTCATCGTGCAGATACGCTTGCCAGACTTCGTTCGGATCGTTTCGGTAAAGCTGGTAAATAGCGGCGAAAGATCCAGGACCGCTTCCGTAAAGCGGAAAATCCTGAGCCATTTGTTCCGAATTATGGTAAATTTCCGTCCGCCCGCTCCAGTTGTCCATTTTGATGTCCTTCAGGCGGGGTACCAGTTTATCCCAGCCAAGATATCCTCCCAGTCCTGCCATTGCAGCGAACATTAAGATAATTCCGGTCCTGGAAAGCCACGTCGAGCGACGTTGCGAAAGGAGCATCGTTGCCAGGCAAACCCCCATTCCCGCCACCGCAATAAGGGCTCCCCCCCGGCTGGTGGAAATAATCGGAGCGGCTGCAATCAACATGCTGCACGGAATCAATAGAGTGTGGGGAGACCCGCCGACCCGCCCCGCCGTTCCCCGCCTTTTTTGTCGCTGGTTCCACCACAGACCTAGTGTCACCGGCCAGATTAAGTTGAAAAGGTCCGCCGCATTGCCGCGGTACGAATAGGGCCCGAACATGCTTTCGGAATCGCCCCAGTACGACTCGCGGGTCCAAAGCAGTTTGTTGGTGCCGTCCATACGCTGCAAGATCGCCTCCACCGCTAGCACTGCGCCGTTGATAGAGATCACCCAGAGCAATTGACGGAGTCTCCCAGGCAATCCTGGTGTCTCCATCTCATTCGTGTTTTCTTCCTCTCCGGGTTCCCCACTCCTGGGATGTCTTTCCCGCATGGTTTTGCCCAAAAGCCAATCGCGAAGTCCCCAGAAGTAAAATGCCAGGGCGACATAACTCCACGCCAGAAATAACGTATGCGCTTTATCGTAGCTGTGGGGCAGCCATGAAATATAATTGTGATAATCAAATCGCTGTTCATCCACGTTAAACGTGGCTCGCGCGTTCACTCCGCTAACGAACGTGAAGGCCACGATTAAAACGGTAAGCAAAGCCATGGTAAAAGTCAGCCAGTGCGGTCCTTTCCATTGCGCCAGAAATGTATCGGCCTGGTCCCCTCCGCTTTCCCATCGCGGTGGGACGTAATCGGTGCGGACCCGGATAATGCGTTTTGCCGCAAGTAATCCTCCAATTAAGTATCCCGCTCCGTTTAAAATCCAAACTGCCCAGGGTTCTGTCGCTCCGTAAAGCCACGGTCCGGCTACGATGCTCCCGTATATCAGGAATTCCGTTATTCGCTCGCACACTTGGTAGCCCACCGGCGTTCGAGAGCGCGAGCGGCGGCCGCCACGGCGCCCGGTCTCCCCTTCGGTTTCTGATTGGGGAACTGGTGGGTGCGCTTCTTCCTGCATGGATGAATTCAAAGCCCACTCCCCAGTTCGGCACAAGCGCAAACCTAATCCCCCTTCTTGTTCGCTTTCATCATCCGATTGCTCGGTTTGCCTGCCCCAGGCGTTTCAGGATTTTCGACTTTCACTCTGTCAAAAACCTTTTTTGCTTTTTCTCTGGTCAATTCAGAGAAAAGATATTACTTATCTCGCAACCCAAATAAATTCCTTCAATGTTGAAGGGGCGGGCTTTGGCTCTTTAATCCGTGTGTACGCCAAAGCCCGCTTTTTTACTCTTCTGGTTTCCCATTCGTGGTTCAAATTCAGTGATGTTGAATTCATCTAACTTTAAAGGCAATCTTTCCGGCGCGCACAATGTCGTGCCATGCCCCAATGACAATTTTTAGCAATCCAAATAGCGTTCCAGATACTTGCATCCATCGGATCGCCAGCATTCTTGACCGGTTCGATCTCGGAGCCCTTTTTCCGAAGGCTCAGCCCGTAGAAGTTGAACTTGGGACCGGTGACGGGTCTTTCCTTTCGCAATATGCCGCTATGCATCCCGAACGGAATTTCATAGGGGTTGAGCGGTTGCTCGGCCGCCTCCGAAAGGTCGATCGAAAAGCCCGCCGCTCAGGATTGCGGAATTTGCGCCTGATCCGTCTCGAAGCCGCCTATTTTGTGGAGTATTTGCTTCCGCTGGCATCAATTGATTCGTTGCACATCTACTTTCCCGACCCCTGGCCAAAACGAAAGCACTGGAAAAACCGCTTGATCAATGCCCGCTTCGCTGAATTGGCAGCAACGATTTTGAAGCCAGGGGGTCTGGTTTATTTGCGCACAGACGATGCGGCCTATTTCGAGCAAATGACCGAAGTATTTTCGACTGCCCGCCAGTTTTGCCTGGCGAAAACTCCAGAGGAAGTGGTTGCCGTCATAACCGACTTCGAGCGAAATTTTAATGCCCGGGGTGTGACCACACTCCGGGCGGCTTATCAATTGCGGAACAATCCGTCAGCCCCCTGATATCCTCGAGCCCTCCTCGCTAGTTTGGTCAGGGGTTCGAAGCTTCGGTGGGTGACAGTAACTTATTTGCTGGTGTCGGTACTGGGCTGAGGTGGTGGCGTGGTTGGCTGGGCGGTGGAAGTTTCGTTCGTATCAATTTGAGGGGTGCTGCCAGATGATGGGAGTGGCGGCGAACTTGATTCTGGAGTGGATGGCGCCGAAAGGGTGTTCGCGTTTGTATCGATGCCAGTTGTTACATCCGACGGCAAGCTACCGGATCGTGCGCGCCTGCTCGTCGAATTGATATTTGTGTCGGTTATTGACGTATCTTTGCTACCAGAACTTCCGCTCCCGTATTGGCTGGTTGAACTGCTGCCGCGGCCCGTTGTCATTGTGTCATCGTTTTTGCTGCACCCCGCGATAAATAACCCCAAACAGGTCACGATTAATGAGTATTTTTTCATAAATGATTTTGATTGTTAATTCTATACCTATTGCCATTGCCGCTACCAAAAGTTCTCGCAAACTCCTTGGCGTCGGGCGAAACCTTGCCTAAGGTCTTCCACACGGCGCAGAACCACAATCCATCCGTCTCTTTGAACTGGACCTCAGGCCAATTCGCGGCCCGATACTCGGGTGACGCCTGAACACCCTCCCGTCATTGCCCCTAAATGATATATAAATTCGAGCTTCCCATCGAGATTCTTTCCGGCAAAACTCGCCGCGTCTGAGACTGGCATCCGTTCTTTTTTTGCGATTGGATCGATTGCTGAGTCAATTGTGGAGGACGCGAGGCACCGGTATCGAAAAAGAATGAAGGCTATTCAGCTTGAACGACCAGGACAATTTCGCATGATCGAAATTGCGGAACCGAACTCCCTCGGGCGAGGCGAGGCATTGGTTCGGGTGCACTGCGTCGGGGTCTGCGGAACTGATTATTCAGGCTACCTGGGAAAAATGCCTTTCTTCAGCTATCCCCGGATTCCTGGGCACGAACTGGGCGTCGAGGTAATTTCTGCGGGTGCCGACGTCACAAACGTAAAACCGGGTGATCGTTGCTCCGTGGAGCCATATATTAACTGCCAAATCTGCTCATCCTGTCGCAGGGGTCTTACTAATTGCTGTGAGAATCATCAAACTCTGGGTGTCCATTGCGATGGTGGATTGCGTTCGCTTTTCACTGTGCCCGCTCGAAAGTTGCATATTTCGAAGAGACTTAACTTCGAGCAACTCGCGTTGGTTGAGACTCTTGCCATCGGGTGCCATGCAGTTAACCGCGCCAATGCGAAAGCGGGCGAAATTGCCCTAATCATTGGCGCGGGTCCGATTGGACTTTCTGCAGTCGAGTTTGTCAAAGTCAGCGGTGCTACCTGCATTGTTATGGATATCAACGCTCAGCGCCTCGACTTTTGTAAAAGCACGATGGGTGTCGATCACATTGTTCAGGTCAAAGGCGATGGTTCCGAAGTTGAGACGATCCAGCAACTGACGAACGGCGAACTTCCTCATGTGGTCATAGATGCCACCGGCAGCAATAAATCGATGAGCGGCGCCTATAACTATGCGGGGTTTGGTGGCCGCCTCGTTTTCGTCGGAATATCGCCACTTGAAATCAGTTTTGCACAACCATTAATGCATCGTCGGGAAATGAGTTTTTTAGCATCCCGTAACGCACTTTCTCCCGACTTTTCCCGCATTATTCAGTTGATTGAAGATGGAAAGATCGACACCCGCCCCTGGATAACACATCGTTCTGCCTTTAACGATATGATCGGCGAATTCCCGAAGTGGTTAAAGCCCGAAGCGGGCGTTATTAAGGCAATGGTCGCAATCGAATAATTATTTTAAGTTGGAAAGGCATTTTGAAATTAGACGCTCATCAGCATTTTTGGAATTACACCCCCGATGAATATCCCTGGATCGATCGACCCAGAGAAATCATTGCCCGAGACTATTTGCCACCCGATCTGGAACCTCTTTTGAGGGCCACGGGTTTCGACGGCTGTATTGCGGTGCAAGCCCGCCAGACGTTGGATGAAACCCGATGGCTGCTCAAATTAGCCGAAACGAACCCTATTATTAAAGGCGTCATCGGCTGGGTCGATTTGCGCTCCGCTCAAGTTGAATCGCAACTCCGCGAACTTTCGGTTCAACCCCTGCTCGTAGGCGTTCGCCATGTTGTTCAAGACGAGGTTGACGACGAGTTCATGTTGCAATCCGATTTTGTTCGGGGAATCGAAGTGCTTGCGGAATTTAACCTCGCCTACGATATTCTTGTTTTTCCAAAACAACTCCCCGCCGCGATCAAATTAGCGAAAAAATTTCCCGCGCAGCGCTTTGTGCTCGATCACATTGGCAAACCGCTAATCAAGGATGGCATATTCTCACCCTGGCGTGAGGATATCCGCGAGTTGGCGCACCATGGTAATATTTCCTGCAAAGTATCGGGTATCATCACGGAAGCGAATTGGTCTTCATGGGAGGCGGAGGACATTGCCCCTTATTTCGATACGGTCTTCGAATCATTCGACGAAGATCGGCTCATATTCGGTTCTGATTGGCCCGTGTGCCTGCTTGCCGGCAGTTATAGAAGTGTTTTCCAGCTCGCGCGCGATTATTTGCGCCAATTCAGCTCGAGTGCCCAGGATAAGTTTTTCGGGCTCAATGCAACGAACGTTTATAATCTTTCGGTGCCTGCAGCCGGATAGTGGGGAAAGGCGCCGAGCCTCTTTGTTTGCTAGGGTAGAGCGGCCTTTGGTTGTAGCGGAGCGAGGATTTTTCGAACGTTTGTAAAGGCGGCGCGCCTTTAATGACAACTCTTGCCCCAAAATGTAATTCGTGACCGAATTTCTCACACCGCCTTCTCTCTCTGGACGTCCCGGCTTTTAGTTCGCTTTTCTCTCGAATTTTGGCGATGCTACGGACGTTGAATACCTGGAGGGAAAAGATCGATAAGTTCCTCGATCGAGGAATTCCAGCAGCTCTCGCCAGCAAGCCCGAGACGCTCCGCCGCAGTCGCTTAATCATTCGTTTTAGCGTCCTGGGTGCTCTCTTCGGTTATTGTTATGCCAGTTTCTACGCGGTCATCGGTCATTATTGGGGAACCGCCATTATAGTCTGTTGCAGTTTGGGCGTCGCCGTGATTCCGCGTGTTCTGAGGCTCTCCGGTTCTGTTGAATGGGCAGGGAATTGTCATGCTCTCATTCTGACTGCCGGCTTCGTCGGCCTTTGTTGCATCGAAGGCGGGGTGGACGGTCATGCGATCGCCTGGTTGGTTTCGATCCCGCTTTGCGCTCTGCTTCTCGCCGGAAAACGATCTGCCATGGTGTGGTGCGCAATCTGCCTGCTTGCCGTGGTCACTATTCTGGTTTTCAACAGTCTGGGATTCAAATGTCCAACTCTATATCCTCTCCAGTGGCATAAAACCATTACTGCCGTGGGTTACCTCGGCTTGATTGCATTCATGTTTTTGCTCGGTCGGATCTTTGAATCCGGTCGTGAGCGAGCTTTTGAACAGATGACCGAAGCCATGGTCGAGTTGTCCGAGGCGAACCTTCAGCTCCGGCGATTGAATGACGAGAAAGACGAATTCTTTGGGATCGCAGCGCACGATTTAAAGAATCCACTAACGGCGATCATGGGACGCGGCGAGATGCTGCTGCGTTTTGGGCAGCCCACGCCAAAACAAATTCGCGATTCCGCGGAACAGATTGTAGCTGCTTCCTCGCGAATGCGCGATTTGATCACCAACCTGCTCGATTTGAACGCCTTTGAGCAGGGGAAATTCCGCTTGAAATTGGAAACCTGTTCGGTTGCGGAAATGGTATCCCGCTGTGTCTCGGATTATCATATTTACGCCGCCAAAAAACAGATCGAAATCTCGGTTCAACCTATCGATCCTTCCTTGAGCGTAACCGCTGATGCACGTGCGTTTTTCCAGGTGATTGAAAACCTGCTCTCGAATGCCATTAAATATTCACCTTCCGGGAAAAGCGTTCGCCTCCGAGCGTTCGGGGAAAAAACGGTCGCAATTGTTGAAGTCGAAGACGAAGGACCTGGAATCAGCGAAGCCGATCAGCGACGAATGTTCGAAAAATTTGGGAGACTCACCGCACAACCGACTGGCGGCGAATCGTCAACCGGGCTCGGCTTGTCCATCGTAAAGAAAATGGTTCAATCCATGTTTGGTACCGTTACTTGCAGAAGCTGTTTAGGGCAGGGGAGCACGTTTTCAGTGGCCTTGCCGCGAACCGTTTCTGATGCTTTGGTCGGTCATAAAAGAGCGTTCTCTGACTGGGACTGAAAAATAAGGTTTCATGAGTCTGTAACTTTGCAGATGCATTTGTTGTCAATATCGGTAAGACTCAGTTCCAACCCGAAGGAATACCATGAATAATCCCGCCCTTTCCCAAAATCGTCGCCGGTTTCTGCAACAGCTTGGTCTCGGTGCTGCCTTCTTTAGTGTGCCAGGCCTGTTTGCTGAAGAGCTCACTCGCACTCCAGCTCAAACTGAAGGCCCGTTTTATCCCGACCATCTCCCGCTTGATACCGATAATGACCTCATCATTGTCAATAACGGCATTACGCCTGCCGTCGGCGAGATTACTCATCTGACCGGTCGCATCCTCGACGGAAAAGGCGATCCGATTCGCGACGCCTATGTCGAAATCTGGGAAGCCGATGGAAACGGTGTTTATTTCCACAGCGGCGATAAACACGGCGCGCGCGATCCCAATTTCCAGGGCTTCGGACGTTTCCTGACCGGCTCCTCGGGCGAATACTATTTTCGCACCATTAAACCAGTCCAATATCCCGGACGCTGCCCGCACATTCATTTCAAAGTCAAGCGGGCCGGTCATGAACTCCTGACCACTCAATGCTACATTAAGGGCCACCCATCCAATCAAAAAGACGGCATTTACAAGTCTATTAAAGACCCCAAAGCTCTGGCTTCCGTGTCCATCGATTTCACCCAAATCAAAGAATCAAAAACTGGCGATTTCCTCGCCAAATTTGACATCATCATTGGCACCACTCCAGAGGCCTGACGAAGATCGAAAAGCTAAAACATGATTCTCGCTCAAATAGTCACGAACACCGTGACCCAGGGCGGTATTGGACTCGGTTCCGCGATAGCGGTTGTGTGTTCATGGCACCGCAATCGATCGATTCTATGGGCCATTCTCGCCGGAATATTCTCGTGGTTCTATGTGATCTACTTTGCGGTGACGCGAAGGCCAAACGAGAGGAGATAATTTACCTCACCCGCTTCAATGATCCGCTGGTAAGGGTAATTATTTTTCAACTGTGCGGAAAAAGAGATAATTCTGGGTAGTCTGTAGAGAGAATTTGAATTTGAGACTGGTGGTGTTGGTAAAGACTGAGGTCCAGTTGATTAGGTCGGCTGAAGATTCGAGAATTGTCGGTCTGTTGTTCACTGCAGGATGAATCTGCAAGTCCAGTACGCCACTGGACAGGGCATAATCACCCGGGTCAAAACGAAGGGTTTCGAGTTGGCTCAGGGTCAAGATCGCTTCGGCATAGGCCAGGCCTAAAGGATTGCGCACTTCGATCTTGTATCGGCCGATTTGGTCAGATTGGATTCCAGTTCGGTTCAGTGTTGGGGCGGTGGCCCGCGCGATAGGTTGATCGTTGAAAAACCATTGGTATGTGGGCGTTGGAGTTCCGCTTGCCACCACCGTGAACGTAACGGAATCACCCAATCCGGCAGTTTGGTTAACTGGAGCAACGGTGATCGTCGGCAAACTGCCCAGGATCCAGTTGATTTTTATTTTGCCCTGCGCGCCCCTGACACCTGCTGCCACAATGCTGTAAGTCGCCCCAGCCTGAACCGGGAATTGAACCCGCGAGCGGATGCCGTCCGGGGCGCCGTTGTCATCGGCGGCGATTGGCTGAACGGTTGTGATGTCCGCGTTCGCCGGATAGACCGCAAGTACTGTATCTATCTCACTGCCGATGGTATCAATCACCATGATTCCATTGGTTGAGGCTGTCAGCCCCGACCATTTGGAAGCGCTGGTGACGGCATCAGTAAAATTAGGATCATTACCGCTGATGCTCGCTCCAAAATTATTAATCAATTGGTAGCCAAAAACCCCCGCGGACACCAAAGGAAATGAGGATCCTCCGGATCGCGCCTTCAATCCTGCCGGCGCATTGACTAGGTCCGGGAGCTTATCCTGTGACAAGACAGCGTCGGAGGCGCTGCTGATTTCAATAAACGCTGGGTCACTCAATACGGAAAGAGTACCTGCCGAAACTAGAACCCGGTATAAACCGACCTGGTCCGAGGAAACCTGGCTGAAATGGAGCGTGTCAGAATTCGCCCCGGCGATATTTGTTCCGTTGAACATCCACTGATAAGTAACCGTGGCGGGGCTGGCGGCCACATGCAGATCCACCGGCATTCCTTCAGCCACCACATAACTCACCGGGGGAGTAGTGATGGATGGCACCACCAGCGTAGTTGGTTCCAAACTCCACGAAAGCACAATTCGCCCCGAAGCTCCGGCAAAGCCGTCCACCGCGATTTGATATTCCGTTCCGGCCACGGCATTGAATTCAAGGGCGCTTGTGAAGTATCCGCCTGCGTCCTCATCGCTGGCGACGACTTGAAGTGTATTCACAGCCGGACCTGTATAAACCGCAAGTAACGTATCGAAATTGCTGCCGCTGGTTCGAAATCGCGCAATCCCGCTGGCCGGAGCGTGCCACGCAAGCCAGACAGAATGTCCACCGGCTTTACGAGCGTGTTTGGGCTCCCCGAGTTCAGGGCCCGTGGCTGTTGTGTTGCCGCTAAACCCGACATTGCTGGCCTCGGTGTAGACGTGGCGCTGCGCGAAGATATCCGTGAGGATGATCGCAGGAATTTGGACTTGAAGGTCAATTGCGGAACTGATTGCAACCCCAAATGCGTTAACCACCAGGCAACTATAGTTGCCGGAATCGGCTACTTGAACACTATCGATTGTATAGGTCGAATTGGTTTCTCCGGGAATATTATCGCCATTAAAACGCCACTGAAATTGTAATGGTTCCGAACCACTAAACGCGGCGGTCAAGACGACTTGGGTTCCAGGAACTGGAGAACTTGAGGGGCTTGCTGTGATCGCTGATTTGGGCAGGGCTACCGCAACCGTTCCATCTAAAATCGAACCAGGATCTGCGATCTGAATGTTGCGCGCGTACAAATGCAATCCGCTCAGGTCAAAAGTTGCTCCAGATGGCACAATTAAGGAATCAAGGTACAGCGCTTCAGAACCCACACCTGCGGAATTTTGTGACAGATCCACCAGCTTGACGTGAGCATTATTGGCCAAGGCAATTGTGCCGTAAGCGAAATTGTTGCTGAAGCCGGCCAGCACAAAACCACGATCTTCTCCCATCGTTTCAAGATAACGTGGGGAATTAGTGGCACCCCCCGTTAATAGCAGTGTTCCTTCAATATTAAAATGATCTTTGCTAGTGGTGTCGCCAAAAATATTTCCGTTGAAGGAAATGCTCGAAGAGGCATCTACCTGCACTCCTCCCGATCCAGAGTTGGACGAACTGGGGCCTGTAACATTGAGAGTGCTGCCGTTGACAGCACGAAGCGTCCCGGTATTGGTGAAGGTGTTGGCGCTTATGTTTATCGGTTGGTCGGGGATCTCCGCGCTAATTGTGCCCAGATTGATTAAAGTGGAAGCACTGCTTTGGACGATATTCCCCCGGCCACGCAGAGTTACATTCGAGCCGACCGTCAATTTTGTCTCACCGCCATATCCCAAGTACATGGTGTTGCCACTTGAGCCGCCTGCAAAAACAATTTCCCCCGTGCCGTCAATGGTCTGTGTGCCTGGGCTGTTGAACAGATACGTGGCGTCGCCCGTGCTGTTGAGCGTGATTTTTGCTCCGCCCGCAAAAGTCAGCCCATTGGCAATGGTCAGACTTTTGCCATTGGCGATATTGATGTCACTGGCCAGCGTGACTCCCGAGAGTGTTCCTCCGGTTGCCTGAAGTTGCGCTCCGCCTGAGGCACTTACAGTCCCATTTTTGATCGTGCCGGATAAATTCCAGGAACCGGCCGCGTCGTTCAGAATTAATCCATCGTTGAGCGTGCCAGTGATGTTGACGATTCCGCCGTTCCGGCTAAAGCCGTTTGTGGCAGAATTGCCGCTGAAGTTGCCGCCCAAATTAACTGTGGAATTGTCCACGTGGAGCGTACCGTTGTTGATCCAGGCGGTGTTGTTTATGGTTAGAATCGCGCCGTTGATCGCGTTCAGCGTGCCGGAGTTCGTGAAAGAGTTGATTGAGAGGGTCAGAACCTGGTCGGGTATTTCGGCGTTGATCGTTCCCAGATTGATAAGGGTGGAAGCACTACTCTGTATGATAC
>JAQGOX010000085.1 GCA_028293365.1 Verrucomicrobiales bacterium
ACCAAACTACTGGAGGGAACAAAAGCTAAACTCGAGGCACCTTACCGCGAACGTATCCTCAAACAAAAGGAGACCACGCTGACTCCACGCGAACGCGAGATTCGCGCAAAGCCAAAAAACGAAAGAACGCCCGAGGAAGCCCGTCTGTTTGAAGGCATTAGCGTAGCTCTAAAAGTGGGCTGGGAGGAAGTTGCCGCGGAGGTAGCGCAAAATTCAACCGATCAGCAGCAGCGCGAGTCGATCAAGAGGCAAATTTACGAAATCGAACGTCACGCCCCGAAGCCGCCCGCCGAAGCAATGGCTATGATCGAAGAATCGAGTGTACGGCCTGAGACTTGGGTCTTGAAGCGGGGCAATGTTAAAAACAAACGCATGATAGTTGATCCGCGGCCGCCTGAGGTTCTTGTCGCAAATATGGGCGGTTCAGCCGCTTTTTGTCCACCTGCCCACCCCATCGATACCACTCACTCCGGCTGGCGTTTGGCGCTCGCTCAGTGGATGGTGGCCACTAATAATCCGTTGACCGCCCGAGTGATCGTCAATCGACTCTGGCAACATCACTTTGGACGAGGGCTGGTAGCGACGACATCTGATTTTGGCACTCGCGGCGAAGCCCCCGCAAACCAGGCACTCCTCGATTATCTAGCTGGCGAATTGATCCGTAACGGATGGCATCTCAAGCCCATCCATCGGCTTATGGTCACTTCGAAAGCCTATCAACTCTCAACGCAGTCAGGCGATTCCACAGGCGCCGACCGGGATCCAGACAATCGTTACTTCTGGCGAATGAATCGGACGCGCATGGACGCCGAGGGACTTCGAGATTCGATACTCGCCGCCAGTGGTCAGCTCAACCGAAAAGCCGGTGGCCCGGGAGTGTTGATCGGACTCGAACCCGAAGTACGTTCGCTCATCTTCACTGAACAGGAACAGGTCGAACTCTGGCCAGTGGATGATGATCCAACAGAACGCTGCCGCCGATCCATTTACGTTTACCGAAAACGAAACGTTCATTACCCTATGTTCGACGCGTTTGACGCTCCCGACGCACTCACCCCCTGCCCGGTCCGAGCCGTCAGTACCCATTCGCCACAGGCGCTGGTCATGTTTAACAGCGAATTCGCTCAAGAGTCTGCCGCAGCTTTGGCGCGCCTCCTCCTGCGGTACTCAGAAGACGAACATGTCCGCGTTAACGAAGCTTTTCTTCGTTGCTACTCCCGAAAACCATCTCGCGCTGAAATGCGCGAGGCAGTTAAGTTCACCTCAGCGGGAGCTGGCACTGAACTCGCACGTTGGAGCGATTTTGCGCTCGCGCTCATCAACAGCAATGAATTCGTTTATGTCCCCTAAATCTGCGAAACCACAACGTTGTCCGGGGCCGATGGCACCGATGGCTGCCGGGTGGACTCGCCGCCGTTTCCTCGAAACAGCCGGCCACGGTTTCGGGGCTATTGCTCTTGCTCATTTGCTCGGTGGTGAGGCCCTTGGCTCGGCGGGTTCGATTGCGGCCACTTCGACCACGAACGGCCCTCATTTTGCGCCACGTGCCAAGCGCTGCATTTTTCTCTTTATGGTCGGCGGTCCGAGCCAAATGGAACTGTTCGATCCCAAGCCAGAGCTCGACAAACTGCACGGAAAAAAGCTTCCGCCCAGTTTCGGTAAAGTAACGAGTCAGTTTGTGGAGAACGACCCCATTTGCCTCGGCTCAACTCGAAAATGGGGGCGATACGGCAAGTCAGGCATGGAGATGTCTGACTTGATTCCGCACATGCATCAACACGCGGATCGGATCGCGCTCGTTCGTTCATGCGTGGCGGACAGCGTCGTACACGCTCCAGCGCATTACCAAATGAACTCGGGACGAATGTTCATGGGCTATCCGAGCCTGGGCAGTTGGCTGACTTATGGTTTGGGAAGCGAGTCGCAAAACCTTCCCGCATTCGTTGTGATGGCTCAACCTCAAGGCACGCCCGAGGGCGGTGCTCCCTGCTGGAGTTCTGGATTCCTTCCAGCAGCCTATCAAGGAACGTTGTTCCGGCCCGGATCGAACCCAATCGTGAATCTTTCACCCGCCGATCCTGGCTACGATCGCCCGAGACAACGGCATCTTCTGAATTATCTCCAGACTCTCAATCGAAAGGTGACGAAGCCCGGCGATACTGAACTTGAAGCGCGCATCGCGAGTTACGAACTCGCGTTCCGGATGCAAGCGGAGGCGCCTGACGCCGTCGATCTATCAAAAGAAACGGCCGAAACGCGCAGTCTTTACGGGTTGAACCAACCCGAAACAGCCGAATTTGCGACCCGCTGCCTTATTGCGCGGCGTCTGGTCGAACGCGGCGTCCGCTTCGTTCAACTTTATTCTGGTGGTGGTCCCGTCGCATGGCAATGGGACGCGCACGACGATGTAAACGCCAATCACGAAAAGATGTGCGGCGCCACTGACCGCCCGGTCGCCGCCCTGCTCACCGATTTGGAGCGACGCGGCTTATTGGACGAAACCCTTGTCGTCTGGGGTGGCGAGTTTGGACGGACTCCTGTGAGCCAGCAAGGCAGCCGAGGACGAGATCATAACGCCACTGGTTTCAGCATGTGGTTTGCGGGAGGCGGCACTAAACCGGGTACAATCCACGGGAGCACTGACGAAATCGGACTTAAAGCCGTCGATGGTCGAGCCCACGTAAACGATATTCACGCGACTATCCTCCACCTCATGGGGCTGGATCATACCAAACTGACTTTTCTCCATAGCGGCCGTGACGAACGTCTTACCGACGTGGCGGGAACCATCATTCGACCAATTTTAGCGTGATGCGAACAAGGAAACTCCGGGATCACCGATAAAGCGCACGACTTTACGAAACCAGTTCATTCAACCCTTAATGTCGGCGCTTTCTTTCTTGGGTAACGACGTCGCATAGCACCGACGATTCGCCCAAGTCGATAATTTCAAAATCGTCCGCCCCTTCGGATAGTTTCCGAAATCTGGAGAGAATTTCGATTGACTCGTAAAACCGCGGATTTGAGCAGTTCCACCCCTGAATGCCAAATACGACTGTGAAGAAAAGAGGAAGTTTGGGCTCGTTTTCGGAAAAAAAAGAACTCGGTTCCACCTCCGACAATGTAAACTGGCAACCACGGTAGTTTCTTGCCGGAATAAGTCCCAGGATCGATCCTCCACCCTTCTCAGCCCAACCCTGCAGGAGGTCGAGACCTTCTTTATCTACTCCTAGTACGAGATCAGTTCGCGTCAAAACCATAAAACCAGCCTTTGGGCTGCACCATAGCACATTTAGTCAGCTATACAATCGCGGTTTCATGCTCTGCAGTCGGCGAACCTCCGAACAACATCTATCTAAACCACCATGTGCAACTTCTTCACCCACCACTGGCCTTCTTTAGGTGGAGCCGGGTTCGGAGCCAGACCCTTCGCTGCACGCGACGAATACGGAAGAATTCCTTCGCCTGCGCGTGGACCGGTAACGATCAACTGCACGTCAATCGCGAGCGCAGGGCCTGGAAATAAAGATAAACCTTCGAGAAAGACGATAAAGGACGATAATCTTAAAAAAAATCGAGATTCCGCTTGTACCCTCTCGATCCGCGCTCTAGCTTTGTCAGCTTGCCGATTTCGTGTATTTCGTGCTTTTCGTGGATGAACAATCGGAATCGATTTAAACTCTTCTCGCCAAACGGAAAATTCTCGGCTAATCGAACGTTATGAATTCACGCAAAATTTCAAGGCGCCAGGCGCTCGTCCGAGCTGGATTGTTGGCGGGCACGGCGGTCGCAACGCGAAAGCTTTCGGCTCAGGACACTCGCATGAAACCTACGAAACCAACCGATCCCTTTTTGTTCTGCCTGAACACCGCCACGATTCGCGGCCAAAAACTCGGCATCGTCGAAGAAATCGATATCGCCGCCAAGGCTGGCTACAACGCAATCGAACCGTGGGTGAGTGCATTCGAGGAATATTCTAAAAAGGGCGGAGATCTCAAAGACCTGAAAAAACGCGTTGATGACTCGGGATTGGTCGTTGCCAGCGCCATCGGATTTCCAGAATGGATCGTGGATGACGACGCTCGGCGTGC
>JAQGOX010000118.1 GCA_028293365.1 Verrucomicrobiales bacterium
TGCAGAGTCGTGGCGACCTGGACGAGATTACTCGATACGGTCCCTAGCGCCGTCAAATCAAGGCCCCCGTCCGGGACTCGGCCATGTACCATCTGGTCGACGCGATCCAGCAGTCGATTCACATCTGATGCCGCAATATTGGCCGGCGTCGGCAGTTGCAGGATTGCATCGCGTTCAGTTTGGATGATGGCCGTGCCACCAGAACTCGAAGCTTGAACGCTCTGCTGGACCGCCTGTAACAACGCGTAATGTTTGGCAAAATCAGCCATTGGCGGAACCGTCCATTTTGGGTCACCCAGGATAATCGCGTAAATTTCGGCCGCCGCACGCCAGAGCGCCTGCTGCTCATACCATATGTTCTGAGGAATAGACTGGGGAAGATTCGAGACCCGCGCGACGGGAGCCCCACCCTGACAGTCCTTATATGCGGCGTGCGCCTGGCCCGCTTGTATTCCGCAGGTCCATTCCGCGCCGAGGTAGCCGCCCACACTCGGAATACACCCAAGTGCGGAACCGAACATATTATTTACAAACGTTGTTCCGCATTCGAGATTGAAGCCGGTAAAATAGCAATCCGCCGCTGTAGTTCCCAGTCCGATTCCAAAACTAATGGCACAGCCAAGCTCTGGACTGGTGACAAATCCGACTGGGATGGTAGCCACTGCAATCCCGCATTCGATCTCGGAGTTGAGCGCAAGCTCCCGCTCTTTGTTACAATTCTTTGGCACTGTAGGGGGAGGGCAATCTGGACATCCGGGATCGGGCCCGGGTCCATTCGGACCGCCACCGCCACCACCACCGTTTGCACCAGGTGGAGTCAAACCGTGCCAGCCTGGATGGGTAATACCAGTACCGGGATCGGTCCGCACTGAGAGGCCGTCGGCGGAAACCGTCGCCGTTCCTTCAATAACCAATCGACCAGTGGTGTGATCGAAGCTCAGGAAATTCAGCTTCGTTCCCGCCGGAGCATTAAACACATTGGGAAACGTCATCGGCGCCGGAGTAGAAAATGTGGCGATACCGGGGGCCTGGACTGTGATATCAAAAGTGTGTTGCAACAACCCCGGTGGCAACATGTCGGCTACGAGTTCCGGCGGTACCACACTGATTCCGATTTGGCCCGAGGCCATCGGCAGGCCGCTCATCCCAATTAAGCTGTTCGGTTGGACTTCGACCGTCAGAAAAGGTACCTGTGACGGCGGCAGATCATAGGCCGCTTCCTTGCTTTGCAACCGAATGGTGTTCGTTGCGCCCGCCGCGACCGTCTGCAAAATATTGGAAGCGACCCGCGGGAGATACATCGTTTGCAGGAATTCCGGCAGCGCATTGGTGGCGCGGCCAATCATCGTAATATAGTTCGTGATTCCGGGTTCGTTATGGGTGTCCATCACCATTTCCGGCCAGTAAAAACCGTCATGCGCCGTAGTAGCCGTGCGCCCGTCCAGCACCACTTTCACGTCGCCTGACGGGACCGAATCGAGTTGGAACCAGCCTTTGGAATCGGTATATACAACCTGATCCTCTCTCCCATGCAGATACACCTTCACTCCCGCTATCGGGAGAAGGAAGCTGACAGTGCCGCCACCGGGACGAATGTCATCAAGAGTCCGCGGACTCAGATCCGGACCGGGATCCACGACGCGTCCAGCGAGCGCGGTTCCCGGAAGCGGCATCACACTGACAGTGCTGAAATTGAACAAGGCCAAGCCTCCGGCGGCTCCGTCACCGTCCGCATCCAGCAATGCCCCATCTTTTGTACGAATGCTGGAACCATTCACTGTAATGCTGATTTGCGATGCGCTCGGCATTGGAGGGTCCAGGAAAAGCCAGGCAAAGGTCCCGTCGTTGGCCGGAACAATCGTTGCATCCAGTTTCTTACCGGCAAAGGAAGCGAAAAAATTGCTCGGGTTGAGACTACTGGTATCAACTGCCTTCGGAAAGGTAGCCTTCGGCCGAACCGTAACTCCAACTTCGCTCGTACCCGAAACCGGTTCCAGAACGACCGGCGTGGGCAGTGCGTTCCGGCGAATCCGATAATAGCTTTCCCGCTTTGAAGGCGTAACGATTTGAACGAATTGCGCCGTCCCACCTGAGGCGCTGTTCGTTGAAACTGGGACCGATATATTGTTCAATGAATCACCTTGAAGCAGCACGTACGGAACATTGGCTTCGGCCGTATAATTAATGACAATCCGGTCGGGTGATTGAAACCTGGCTCCATCAATTGCAAGCTCCTGTGCCAGCCCGGGCTGGAGATCCAGAAAGAGCCCAAAGCCTACCGAAACCAACATTGCGAATACTCGTTCCTGCCAATTTACTGCGCACATGGCCGGGAACATAGCACCGAATGGAATACCCTGCGAAAGAAGAGTTTAAAACGGCTCAATCCAAATCAGTACGCGCGCTAAATGGGTGTCGGAGAGTATCCGGGATCAAGCCACTTTTTACCAATTAAAGCGCGTTATGAGCTTGTTTTGGTAATGAGCTGCGGTGTCGTTGGAAACTACCCACGAGCGCTTTCCAAGGGGCTTTAAGAAATGGTGGCTGAGGGCGGAATTGAACCGCCGACACAAGGATTTTCAGTCCTCTGCTCTACCGACTGAGCTACTCAGCCCCAAATGGGACCGCAATTGAACTGATGCGGTGGCGCTTTGGCAAGCGTATTTCCGGAGTTTACACTGGATTGTCTCGAATGTCACATTTCCAATTGCATGAGCAGCCCGCTAAATCCGATCTATTTGCGCAATAAAGAGGCCTGGGACGCCCGCGCCCGCGAAGGCAAACGACACGCGGCGACCGTCCTTCCCAAAGATCTGCGCGATCCGCTCCCCATTTTAGATCCGGAAGGATGGCTCGGCGGCAATGTGTGCGGTATGAAAGTGCTTTGTCTCGCGAGCGGCGGGGGATTGCAAAGCGCCATGCTCGCTGCGGCAGGCGCTGAAGTGACCGTAGCCGATATCAGCGGCGAAATGCTAAATCTCGACCGCAAAGTGGCTCTCGATCATGGATTGAAAGTTATGTGCCTGGAAGCATCGATGGAGTCAGTACCGGTGGCGGATGCGAGTTTTGACGTGGTGCTGCAAC
>JAQGOX010000125.1 GCA_028293365.1 Verrucomicrobiales bacterium
ATCGACGGGGACGGGGCAGGAGCCTGAGCTCGCAATTGGGCTCCATGGTGAATCATAAGAGTAGTTAAATCATCGGGCAATCCCTGCTGATGCAAATAAATGATTTCTTCCACGGTGGGCTGATACGCGATCGGTGAGTTCTCGATGTAACTCCGGAGGACATTTTTATCGATTCCCTTCTCCTGCATTTTGAGAAGATCGCTAACTCCTCGCGAAAGCCTGGGGTTGTTAACTGACGGTTGCCTTGATTCGACCGATGCCTTTGCAGCAGTTCCCGTCCCGGAAGCTGCGACATTTGAATCCTGTGCGCATAGCGCTGGCGTCGAAACGAGCACGGCCGCTGCAAGAGAGGCAAACCACAGGTTCGAAGTTTTCATAAGAATTGACTGCCACTTGTAATTTACCTGTTTTTTCTCCCGGTTCAAGGAATAGTGAGGAGAAACGAACGGAGCCAAAACAGATTTATGACTGATAAAAAACTGCGCTGGGGTTTTCTTAGCACCGCTCAAATCGCCCGTAAGAACTGGAAAGCGATTCGCAACTCTGGAAATTCGACCGTGGCCGCAGTTGCCAGCCGAAAAATCGACCGAAGCCGCGAGTTTATTGTGCAGTGTCAGGCGGACACCCCCATGGAAATCGCTCCGCAACCTTTCGGGAGCTACGAAGAATTGATCGCCTCAGCCGAGGTTGACGCGGTCTATATTCCGTTGCCAACGGGACTTCGCAAGGAATGGGTGATCCGGTGCGCCGAAGCTGGTAAACACATTGTTTGTGAAAAACCGTGTGCCTCGAGCATGGCCGATCTTCACGAAATGCTTGCTGCGTGCCGACGGCACCGCGTGCAATTCATGGACGGCGTCATGTTCATGCACAGTCGGCGTCTGGAGAAGATGCGAGAACTTCTGGGAGACGCGACCAGTGTGGGGCCAGTCCGGCGCATCACGTCAGCGTTCAGTTTCGCGGGTGATGAGGAGTTCTTCACTAAAAACATTCGGTCGGACGGCGTTCTCGAGCCGTATGGTTGTCTCGGTGACCTCGGCTGGTACAACATTCGACTGGCACTTTGGGTGATGAATGAACAACTCCCCAAAAGCGTGACCGGACGCATCCTCAGCGAAACCGGTCATCGAAAAGGTGCGCCGCAGGTTCCGGCCGAGTTCTCGGGGGAACTATTTTTCGAATCCGGTGCCTCCTCCGGTTTTTATTGTTCTTTTCAAACGCATGATGAGCAATGGGCCATTATTAATGGCAGCAAAGGTTATTTGCGTCTCACGGACTTCGTCGTTCCTTTTTTTGGAAGTGAAGTAGCGTTTGATTTGAACAAAACCGAACTAAAGGTCACCGGTTGTGAGTTCAACATGGAACCGCACGAACGCAGAATCGCGATTCCTGAGTACAGCAACAGCCACGCAACGTCGCAAGAGACGAATCTCTTTCGCAGTTTTGCGGCTCAGGTCCTCACCGGAAAACTAAACGACCAGTGGCCGCAGATTGCTTTGAAGACCCAGCAGGTAATGAGCGCCTGCTTTGAATCGGCTCACAATGGAAGTCGCCCGATCAACGTAGGCTGATTCTTTGTTGTTTCATGTTTTCGCGAAAGCTGCCCGGGAGCGTCTGTTAGGAATTTTTCAGCCGGCTCTTTCAACGTCCCGTCGCAATGTCTCGACCGAAGTCCACCGTGGATTTTCCCGGCGGCCGATGGTAGAGCGTATAAGTCGAAGTTTGTTCGATTTTCGTTCCTGTTTCAAGAGACCTTAGGGGACCTAATAACTCCAGTTCAACATAGGCGTTTTCATCCGGGTTCGTATAGACCTCGGCGCTGCTTCCCTCGTCGGGGTATTCCGAGTCGGCTGCGCGTCGAGACTCGATCTTCACCCCCTCTTTTTCGCCAACCCAGATCAGCATATCTGCCGTGGTCCCGATTTTCGTCCTGTTCTTCGTGTCACGTCGTAACCCCAGCAGATGGTCCTTCATGTTCAGACGGGCAGGGAGCAAATCCGACTGTTTGATGTATCCCTCCTTGAACGGCGAAGTCAGAGGAATCGGGATGAAAACCTCTGCGGGATCTTTAAGTTGGGTAATGATCCAAATGCCACATTTAATGGTTGATCCCGAGACCTTTTCATAGGTGGTTTTTATTTGCATCACCGATTCATTTGATCGAAGAGATACCCGGCGAACCGTCCGAACGCCGTAATCGGGATCAATCGCTGAAGTTAAAATGAGGGCACCTTCGTCAAGCTTGGCCGCAACCGGCATCGAATCAAAGGCAACCGGGGGAGGCCAGCCTCTTGGTGTTAACTTTGGCCAATCGGCCTGCGGCGAAGGCCACGATTTATCCCCGCCAAAATTCCCCCAATCCGAACTTTTCGGATCGGGCAATTTACCATTTAGGTTCTGATTCTCCCAGAAGGGACCCGTCTGATTTTCCGCAAATCGAAATTGCATGATTCGGCCGATCGCCGGAACCACTACCGCTTCAACAATCCCATTCCCGCAAACCCAGGCGTCCGCCCACCCATGGTAATTGGTATGAGCCCAGGAAATCGCGGCCGCCTCTGAACGTCCAATCTCACTATTCGCTAAAAGCAGAAGCGTTAAGGTTCCTCGCAGGAGTTTTTTCACAGGACTATGCTAAAGGTCAGGCCGGTCGCCTACAAGCCGACTCCGCATCTCAGAATCGATGTGCATCGGATCTGAAACATGTATGCGCCGCCGTATGTCCGATTTTCTCGACGGGACTGCGACATTAGGTGCCGTTAAAATTGACATCCCAGATGTCGATATGATACGTTCCCGCGCATTGTCGGTATGAGCCTTTTCCTGAACCAACAAGTGCTGGTGCTCAACCGCTTGTGGCAAGCGGTTAATGTTTGCACCGTTCGACGTGCATTGACGCTCCTTTTTGAAGGTCATGCTCATGCTGTTTTGGGTGCCAATGATGGCTCATTTCAGACGTTCGATTTCAAAGAATGGCATCACCTTTCGCAAAACGAGCCGCATCCGGAAAGTGTTCATACCATTTCGTTCAAGATACGCGTTCCCCGGGTGATAGTTCTTTTGCTGTTTGATCGTCTCCCGAAGAAAGAGGTAAAGTTTACGCGCCACAATATTTTTGAACGGGATCGTAACACCTGTCAGTATTGCGGTCATATTTTTGAGCGCAAAGACCTGAATCTCGATCATGTTATTCCGCGCGATCGAGGCGGGCCCACAAGCTGGGAAAACATCGTTTGTTCCTGCATAAAATGTAATACCAGGAAAGCTAATCGAACTCCATATGAGGCGGGCTTGCACTTAATACGGAAGCCAAAACGACCGAAGTGGCGCCCATTTCTGCAGGTCAATTTCGGTATTAATTATCACGACGATTGGAAACATTTCCTCGATCTTGCCTATTGGAACGTGGAATTAGGCGAAGATCCTGCGTAGGCGCCAATCCTGTGCTGAGAAGTTCGCGCGTCCCAATTGATGGGAAGTGCCTTAACTCAGGCGATTTTGCCTAAAGAGCCTTTTCCTTGAAGTAATTCAGGCGTGCTTTAGCTTCGAAACATGTCGTCCTGGTTCACTGACCGGCACTTTTTCCTGATCGCCGTAATTATTTACGGGGTGAGCTCGATCTATTCCGTCTTTCTCTGGCGGCATGGATTCCGGCAGGACAACCGCGTCAGCTATCTGACTCTCGCCAGCGGCTTCGTTTTTCACACAGTGGCGATGTTTTCGCGGGGATTCAGCCTGGCGCGCTGTCCGGTGAACAATTTATACGAAGCCATCACTTTCATCGCATGGACCATCGTTGCGGCCTACCTGCTTTTTGGTCTGTGGTCTCGATTGCGTTTTTTGGGCGCGTTTGCATCGCCCGTTTTATTTGCGATTGGAGTTTTTGCATTGATGCCGGCGTTGGATGTGCGCGGCCCGAAGCCCGAATTCAGTCATGGCCTCGCGAGTTTGCACGCCTCCCTGATTCTTTTGGCATACGGCGCGTTTGGTCTTGGGGCGATTGCCGCATTGATGTATTTGATGCAGGAGCACGACTTGAAATTTCATAAGGTGCGCGCAGTGCTTTCGCGTTTGCCACCCATTACACGGCTCGAAGTGGTTACCGCACGATTACTGATAGTTGGATTCATACTTTTGACTGCAGGCCTGGTGTTGAGTCCGATCTTAATGAAGGAAACTTACGGAATCTACTTTAACGGCGACCCGAAGATAACCTGGTCGATTTTTGTGTGGCTCCTCTATTTCGGCTTGGTAGGCACGCACGCCTGGTTTAAGCAGGGAGGCCGAC
>JAQGOX010000132.1 GCA_028293365.1 Verrucomicrobiales bacterium
TGTTGTAGGCGGAATCTCGGTGATCACCACCGTATTCTCGTCCTTCGCCTTAATCTTCGCCCGCACTTTGATCGATCCGCGCCCATCATCGTATTCACGCGCATCCATCAACCCGCCAGTTTGAAAATCGGGCAGAATTCGGAAACTTTCCCCCTTCAATATCGCGATTTGACCCTGGAGCAGCTCGATGAAATTGTGCGGCAAAATCCTACACGAAAGTCCCACCGCGATCCCCTCCGCCCCGAGCATCAGCAGAAGCGGCAACTTTGCCGGCAGTGTTACGGGCTCGTTGTTGCGTCCGTCATAGCTGGGGACGAACTCGGTGAGTTCATCATTGAAAATCTCTTTACGTGCCAGTTCCGTCAGACGGCATTCGATGTATCGTGACGCTGCCGCCGGATCGCCCGTGTAGATGTTCCCGTAGTTTCCTTGCCCTTCAATCAGGTATCGCTTGTTAGCCAGCACGACGAGCGCGTCATCAATCGCGGCCTGTCCGTGTGGATGATACTTCATCGCTTCGCCGGAAACAGTTGCCACCTTGATCAGGCGCCCATCGTCCATGCGCTTGAGCGCCCAGAGAATGCGCCGCTGCACCGGCTTCAATCCATCTTCGATATTCGGGATCGCCCGGTCACGAATCACGTAGGAGGCATATTGGAGAAAATTCGTATCGACCCTCTTGTGCAACTCCAGGTCCTGGTCGCCCGGCGCAAAGGGACGATGCTGCACTACCTCTGCCGACACATCCTCGGCCTGAACATGCGTTTCGCCATTTCCATTGACGCCCGCGTTGGGAACTGGCGGCGGGGCAGGGGAGGCGTCTGGTATCGGCAGTTCCGGTTGCTTCGATTCGTCTTTTCGTTTTGGTGGCATGTTCAGCTAGTTCAAAATCTAAGATACTTCAAAAATTTACTTATAAGCATCTTTCCAATGCCGCACACCGTACACCACCACGTGCGCGCCTTCCACTTCAAACAACACCCGGTAATCGTCCACGCGCAGCCGAAATTCAGGCGTGTAGCCGGTCAGCCTTTCGCACAGGCTTTACTGTCCGAGGGCTATTTCTCTCCCGGTCCCGCAATGGAGCAGTGACGAACCTCCGGTTTTTTTACGCCCATTTTTCCAATTAATCTTCTCCCGAATGACGAGATTTTTCCATGACTGAGTTCATGTTGCGTCGAAAGATCAGTCGTTGTACAGTTTATGTATGACAAAGATGCTGGCAGTTCGATTGCCACTCGAAAAGATGGCACGGCTCAAAATGGCCGCGAAGAAGCGGTCCGTGAGTCGCAGCGACATTATCCGGCAACTTGTAGACAAATTCCTGGAGGAGGAGAAACCGGGGAGAGGCGTCGGCTGGGCTGAACATTTCGATTGGCTGCGCGAGCACGGGCGACGAGTGGACGGAAATATTGAAGATGAAATTCGCGAGCAAGACCGGAATCGCGGATTGAGATGAGAATTGTTGTGTATACGAACTGGCTGGTCGCCGCTTACTTCATTAAGCGCAATCAGTCCCGCAGCGAAATAGTCAGCCGGTTTGCCGAGCGTTGTGATATTCCGTGGACGGTTCCGGCGCCTGCGCTGCTCGAGGCCCGGAGCGTGTTCGCTGCATATGCGGGCAAAGCCAACGGTCCGGAATGGGAAAAGCTCAAAGCGGATATGGGACTGAAACTTTTGCAGCTGCCATTTTCGTGGGACGAGATCGTAAGAAAAGCCGAAGAACTGTCGGATCGATTTGCCACAAAGGCCCGCGTCGGAACGTTCGATCTTCTGATCCTCGCTACCGCGCTCAAAGTGGAAGCTACTCATTTACTTTCTTTCGACACAAACAGCAGCCTTCGCGCGCTCGGGGCGGTCCTGCAGTTCAAGGTATTTCCAGAGCTTACCACCGAGGACAAACAACGCGTGGCTGCGCTTCGATGATTTTTCAAGCAATTCAGTCGCTCGATTTCATTCCAGGTTCCTGTTGCCACTTCAAACTGGATTAAAATTCCAGATTCCCTTGGGAGGGATCGCGCGAAACAACCGGTCGTGACCATCGTGGGGAGCTCAATCTTCCACCGGAACCACCAGATTTTTCATGATGTAATCTTTTCGTTCCGGCGTGTTCTTGCCCATATAAAACGTAAGGATGTTCTGCGTGTCCGCCTTGGATGCGGCCTCAACCTGGCTCAGACGCATTTCCTTTCCGATGAATTGTTTGAATTCGTTTGGGTTAATTTCACCCAGGCCTTTGAAACGAGTGATTTCAGCGCTCTTTCCCAGCTTCCCCGCTGCGGCATCACGTTCCCCTTCGCTATAGCAATACATCGTTTGCTGTTTATTGCGCACGCGGAAGAGGGGCGTCTCCAGAACATAAAGATGTCCGTCATGCACCAATTGCTCGAAAAACTTATAGAAGTAAGTGATGAGCAGGTTTCGAATGTGCAGGCCGTCCACGTCGGCATCCGTCGCCAGTATGACCTTTTCGTAGCGAAGATTGGAGTTGTTGTCCTCAATGTCCAGAGCTCGCATCAGGTTGTACATCTCATCGTTTTTGTAAACGATGTCTCGCTTCAGATCCCAGACATTGAGCGGCTTCCCTTTGAGCACGAAGATCGCCTGATTGTTCACGTCGCGTGTGCTGACGATCGAACCGGCCGCCGATTGCCCTTCCGTGAGGAAAATCATCGTTCCCTGTCCCTTACCCTTCTCTTTGTTGTAATGATGCTTGCAATCCTTTAATTGCGGAATATGCAGAGTGATGGCTTTGGCACGATCTCGTGCCAGTTTCTTCACCTCCTGCAACTCCTTGCGCAACTGCTGCGTATCCTGCGCCTTGGCGACGATTTTTTCCGCAATCTCCTTGTTCCGATTGAAAAAGTGCAGCAGCTCTTCGCGAACCTGGTTCATCAGCTCGGCACGAATCTCCGTATTTCCGAGTTTGTTCTTCGTTTGCGATTCGAACATCGGATCCTTCAAGCGAATCGCCACGGCGGCAACCATGCATTCGCGCACATCGTCCCCCTCGAACTTCCCCTTGGCGTATTCGTTGACCGCTTTAAGAACTCCTTCGCGGAAGGCGCTCAAGTGTGTCCCCCCGTCCGAGGTGTATTGGCCGTTCACAAAGGAATAAACCGTCTCACCGTAACGGCTGTTGGTGTGCGTAAAGCAGAATTCCAGGGTTTTGCTGGTATAATGCAGTGGCAAATAAATCGGTTCGCTGTTGTCCGTCTGCAAATCCTCCAGGATCAAGTCCATCAGTCCGCGCCGGGCCAGAAACGTTTGCCCGTTGAAGATCAGTTTGAGACCGCTGTTCAAATAACAATAGTGACGCAACCGCTTCTCGATGTGTTCCGTCTTATAGTCGTACTCCTTGAAAATTACCGGGTCCGCCTCAAACTGCACAAAAGTGCCATTGGGCTCAGTCGTTTTCCCCTTCTTTTGATCCAGCAATTTGCCCTGCTTGAACCGGGCCTCGAAAAACTCTCCCTCTCGATGGCTTCGCACCAGAAAATGCTTCGAAAGCGCGTTAACCGCCTTCGTGCCCACGCCGTTCAATCCGACGCTGAACTGGAACACGTCGTCGTTATATTTCGCCCCCGTATTGATCTGCGACACGCATTCGATCACCTTCCCCAGCGGAATCCCACGCCCATAATCCCTGACGGACACCTTGCTGTTCTCGATGCCGATTTGCACCTCCCGGCCGTGCCCCATGATGTATTCGTCGATCGCGTTGTCGATCACCTCTTTCAAGAGGATATAACAGCCATCATCGTAGTGAGACCCATCGCCGATCCGACCAATGTACATACCAGTCCGCAGTCGAATATGTTCCAAACTCGACAGCGTCTTGATCTTGCTCTCGTCATAAACATTCTTGTTAGGGTCAGCCATACGTCAGAATTAAGGACCATGACAATCATGCAAGAATCTCCGATTGCCAAGCGAAAGTTCCTGCCGGCGCTTCGATTTCAATTCCTGATTTTATTTTCTTCGCTTGTTGGATGTTTGGACCATGCAATGGAACGCCTCCCAGATTTGTCTCGCCCTTTTACGGGTCTTGAGCGAGAAAATAGCGAATATGAAAATTACTCTCGCCTCCCTCGCAACTTCATTTGCACTGATTCTTTCAGCCTACTCAGCCGAGGTGAATACCAAAATCAGCGACGTTCACCTTTGCTGCCAGAGCTGTGTCAAAGGGGTGCAAGCAGCCGTTGGCAAAGTATCTGGCGCGACCGCGTCAGTGAATAAAGATGAAGGAACGGTCGAATTGACCGGCCCGGATGCGGCGACCGTGCAGAAGGCGGCGGACGCACTTGTGGCAGCTGGCTACTTTGGAAAAAGCAGCGATTCGAATATCAAAATTTCAACGAGCACCGGCGCAAAAGGTAAACAAGTGCAATCATTGAAGCTGGAAGGTGTCCATCTCTGCTGCGGCAAATGCGTCACAGCCGTGGATAAAGCGGTTCGTTCAGTCTCCGGCGTGAAGGATCATACCGCCGTCAAGAACGCCGAATCGTTTGAAGTGACCGGTGACTTCAATGACAAAGAAGTGTTTGCCGCTGTGCAAAAATCCGGCCTGACTGGAAAAGCTGGGAAGTAATCGCGTTTGAGATTTGGCCCGGTCCTTGCCGGGATCGAGCGACAATCTGTTTCTCTTCCTACGAGTCCGCGCCTAACCCTTCCCGTTCAGGCTCTGATTTTACCTTGCCCACTAAGAACGGGCGCGATTGCGCGGTCGATTCCGGTCAGCGAATTCCTGTCGCGACCGCGGGGCCGAGTTGGTGGATCGTGTTGTGCAATGTTCGGGAAATAGAGTGGCCATTATTGTCGCGCAAAGTGCATTTTATTTCCATGCACTGTGTCGGTTGCAGATGGGGAATCTCCAGGAAGACGGTTTTTCCGTCGGCTGAGAGCGAGGCGTTGCCCAGGGTCAGGCTATGTTCGCCTATGTGAGGGGAGCCGTAGTTCGCGCTGCGCAACAGCGACCAGACTTTTACCGTGTAGTTTTGGGGATTGCTCGCGGATGAGCGGTCGAGCGCGTCAGTAAAACGGATTTCGACTCCATTGACCCGCGCGTGCAATTCGACCGGCACGTGGGCGGCCTGGCCGGTCGCGCGTACGCGATAGAAGCCCCCATCACCCTGCCGATTTCCCGCCCAGGCATACAGTCCGCAGGTGTAGAGGTCGCCATTCGTCGGATGGAACCGTCCGCGCATGACCCCTGTCGGGAAGTCGGGAATCGGTAGTTGTACGACACCACCCTGAAGTTGATTGCCAATTTTTTCATG
>JAQGOX010000137.1 GCA_028293365.1 Verrucomicrobiales bacterium
ACTCCTCCGTGATCGGGTGGCGGAGGTGTTGGGCTTGCACTATCAGGCCGCGTGGCCAAACCGAGAATTTGAAACAGCGCGCGGTGTACGCCGCTCACCTTTGCACGACCGGCTAGTCGCTCAAGGAGCCGCTTTCGGAGCAAAAGCCGGATGGGAACGGCCCAACTGGTTCGCGCGCTCGAATACGGGGTCCGATGATTTATATGCAGATCAGGTGGTTCCAGAATATTCGTTTGAACGTCAAAACTGGTTCGAAAATCACAAAGTCGAACATCAGGCAGCACGCCAGAAGGTTGCGATTTTCGATCAGACCGGCTTCGGCAAACTGGTTTGTCGCGGTCGCGATTCAGTGAACGTACTCCAGCGACTCTGCGGCAACAATGTGGATGTGCCTATCGGCAAAACGGTTTATACGGGCTTGTTTAATGAACGCGGGGGATTTGAAAGTGACCTGACCGTAATCCGGACCGGCCGCGAAGAATTTCAATTGATCACCGGGACTTCACAGCCGGTGCACGACCTGGACTGGATCCGCCGACATATCGGTCCTGGTGACCACGCAGAGGCGCTCGACATTACAAACAGTCTCGGGGTGCTGGGGGTCATGGGGCCAAACGCACGCAATCTGCTCAACCGTTTGACTGATGCGGATTTAACAGATGCAGCATTTCCGTTTGGAACGAGTCAACAAATCAGTGTCGGGTGGGCCGCCGTTCGGGCCGTTCGTATCACCTACGTTGGCGAACTCGGCTGGGAACTGCATGTACCGATCGAACAAATGCCCTCGGTGTATGATGCACTTTGGCAGAATGGAGAGGATCTGGGGCTTATCAATGCGGGCCACTACGCGATCAACTCGTTGCGTCTGGAAAAAAGTTATCGTGCATGGGGAGCCGAGCTTTCGCCAGATGATTCTCCACTCGAAGCCGGACTGGGTTTTGCAATCGATTGGACCAAAGCGTTCATCGGCCGCGAAACCTTGACGAAACAAAGGAAGTTACCGCTGAAGCGCATGCTTGTGACTTTCGTGGTTAACAACCCGGCCCCCGTATTGTGGGGAAGTGAGCTGATCTATCGCGATGAAAAACCGGTTGGGTATACAACTTCCGGTTCCTATGGTTTCTCGGTCGGCGGCGCAATAGGGATGGGATATGTGAATCATCCGGGAGGAGTCGATTCAGAATTTATCAAGGCGGGCCGGTACGAAATTGATATCAATGGGACGCGTTTCACAGCTACTCCTCATTTGCGTGCACCCTATGATCCGGCCCGGACCAGGATCCTCAGTTAAATTATACTGGGGAAGGCAGGCCAGGGAAACCGCGCCGAGCACGCTGGAGCGGAAAAACGTCCGGCGGTTCATACTCGGGAATCTCAGTTTAATGCCATACCACGCCTGATATAGGTCGGAACATCAAGATCTTCACCTCGATGGATCGTAGGCTGACTTTTCTCGAAGCGTCCACGAGAGATAATTTCCAGAGGCAGTTGTTGCTGCTTGAATTTTGAAACTGCTTTGCGCGTTTTTCCCGAGCGACTTTGCTGCGTCAGGATTTCAGCCTTCTTTTGCGGCGTCAACTCAGGCGCGGGAGCAACAAAGCGCGAAGGAGGACGCGTGTTTTCCCGATCGGCAAAGAATGTGGTTTCGATTTGTGGCTGCAAAAGATTGGGTGAAGGTGCTGCATGCTCAAAGCGATTTTCCAACGGAGGCGCCGGGACTGGGTCATCATCATGCTCCGGTTCGGGCGCAGGCACATCCTCTGCTGAGGTAGGAAGCCTGACGGTGTTGCGGGAAACGACCACAGTAAGCCCAAGACGGCCTTGAAATGCCGAATCGACTGCGGCACCCATGATTATCTGACCGCTATCGGTCTGCCGGGTGAGTCCTTCCATGACTCGATTCACATCGGCCATTGTCATATCAGGACCACCCACGAGGCTGACGAGGACGGCTTGAGCCTCACAGAGCGATTTACCATGATCGAGAAGTGGGCTTGCCAACAGCTTCGCGACCACTTCCTTCGCACGGTTCTCTCCCTGAGCTTCTGCGGCGGCAAAAGTACTTTCCGCATGACAACCTCGAACCACTGCATAAAGGTAAGCGAAATCAACTTTAATCAAGCCAGGCCGGGTGAGCATCTGCCAGACACCTTTGACGCCCTGGAGAAGCAAATCATTTGTAATTTTAAAAGCTTCCAGCAGGCTGGTGTTCTCATCGATTAACTGGAACAGCTTCTGATTTGGCAGGCAAATGACCGCATCAGCGGCGGACTTAAGCTGCCGCAGACCATTATCAGCCTGTTTTTTGCGGCGTGGCCCTTCGAAATCGAATGGAAGTGTTGCCACGGCAAGAACGAGCGCACCCGCTTCTTTCGCAGCGCGAGCAACGACAGGAGCGGCACCCGTTCCAGTACCGCCGCCGAGACCCGTTACCAGGAACACCAAATCAGCGTCAGAACAGAATTTTTTTACCGCCTCAAACTCTTCTTCCGCGATTGTTCGTGCAAGCTCTGGATCTCCGCCGGTTCCCATTCCATGCAATCTTCGGGCGCCAATCAACATCTGGTTGGAAACGCGCGAATCCCCGAGCACACGCCGATTGGTATGGATCGCGCCATAGATCAAGTCCAGTGAAGCGGTTTGCGTCATATGGTCGAGCGCATTGCTACCGGCCCCGCCTACACTGATTACCTTGGCTGTTAATGGGGCCGCTTTGATGACAGGCACTGTTTCAATACTCATATTAGCCGCGGGTTAAAGGTCTGAGCAACTGACTAAGGGTGGAGCGAATCCCGAGCAGAGGACGACGATCCTCGCTTCGTTTTTTAAGTTCAAAAGAGCCAAATCGAGCCAATCCAATGGCACCCGCGAATTCAGGTTGATCGAGCGCTGACTTTAGACCGCTCATTAAATTCGTCTTGCCGATGTATGCGTGCATTCCGAAAACCATGCTCGCCGCACGCTGAATCTGCGGAATACGGGCGCCGCCTCCACAAATAAAGACACCTTCACGGACCTGATCCAACACACCAGCGGCATCCAATTCCGCGGCGATCAATTGGAAGATCTCTTCAATCCGCGCCGACATGATGCGCCGGAGGTGCTCAATATTGATGGTCTTTTCGGGAAGGCCCAAATCATTCGAAATAGTGATAACCTGGCCCTTCGCCGATTCTTCAACAAGCGCGGAGCCGTGATCAATTTTCAATTGCTCAGCCCGACCCAACGGGAGCTTAAGGCCAAACGCCAGATCATTGGAAATATGATCGCCACCGACGGCGAGAACCCCGGTATGCTTAATAATGCCTTTGGCATACACCACATATTCCGTAGTGCCACTGCCAATATCGATCACAATTGAGCCGAGTTCCTTTTGTTCACTGGTAAGCAAAGCCAGTGAGGAAGCAAGCCCGGTGAACACGACCTCATCAACATCCAATTGCAACGCCCGCACTGCGGCGATTGGATTCTGCAGGCGGTTAAAGTGACCATGTACAACATGGACATCGACCTCGACTCGTGCTCCATGCATGCCGACCGGATTCGATATATGTTCTTGTCCATCGACCGCAAAATGCTGCCGAATAACATGAACGGTTCGATTTTCGGCTGGCAGGTTGATAGCGCGCGCATTCTTGAGAACATCCTGAACATCCTCCTCGGTTATCTCGCGATCGTGCGATGCGATGGAATGGAAGCCGCGATTGTTAAAGCAGGTAACGTGAGCCCCCGTTACGCCGAGATAAACACTGCGAATCTCGACATCAGCCATCTGCTCCGCTTCGACCACGGCATCGCGAATATCATCTTTCGTCAGCGCTAGATCGACGATTTCACCCTTGCGTACTCCGCGCGATTTGGCCTGGCCCAATCCGATAATATTCAATCCCCCAGAGTCATTAAGCTCACCGACCGTGGCGCAAATCTTTGATGTGCCAATGTCCAGGCCGACAACGATTGAGGGAGAATCAAACATGGCGTTTCCTATAGGGGGAGGAGTTGTTAGTTTTTGACTTACGAGGAACTGTAACCGGGACATCCTCAAGCCAACGAGCGGGAACAAAATTTGCAACGGCCAGATCGAGCGAGGCGAGAGACTTATTGGATTTATTGCCGTGATCGTAAACGCTGCGCCAGCGACGAAGTTGCGTGGGGAAGTCAGATAATGCCAACGTAATGTCGCCCCCCTGCTCTGTCGTGACCTGCAAGGTGTGCGGGTTCGAAGCATCGATAAAACGAATATCAACTGCCTCCATTAATTGCGATTTTTCAAAGTCGGAAATGAAAGTCAAAGCCGCGCGAACTTCAGGAGTAGTGATAGGCCACCCGGGGCGAAGTTCATTTCCCGGCACCCCGGTAATCGTCGGCAACCAATCGCGCGTCGCCGGAACTGTTTTGCCGTCAATTACGAGCGGCGTCATGACATATCCGTTTTGATCGACATAGAACACTCGCGAAGCGATCAATCCATTTGTTCCGCTTTCAAAAACGTGAATTTGAGCGACCGGTTCGCGCTCTGCGATAATGAGACGCAACGTACGTGGGAGAATGCGTTCGACTGCGGCGGATTCAATTAGGGGTACCCACTCAAGGTCTCTTTTGATCCGGGTCAAATCCAGAGCCAGCAAATTATCACCCGTCTTGACCCCCGCCCATTTTCGGAGCTGTTCCGAGGGAACCACGCCATCCGTTTGGATATCGATCGTTTCAATCGCAAAAGCATCGTTCGAAAAAAGGAATTCATTGATGGCCCACTGTCCGCCCTGCCACGCGACGAAAATGCCAAAAACAACCGCGAAGGAAGCGCCAATCGCCGTTGCGGCGATACGGAGGCGGACCGCTTTGAGCGGCTGCACGCGGAGTTTCACATCGAGAACGTGCTGCCTTTCGCACCGGCGGTTTTTTTTCTGTCGGGAGAACCAGCTCATGCGATCAAAGGCATTTTAATATCAATAGTTTTTCTGCGCATGGCGAGATCGATCATCTTCTGGCAAAGTTGCGCATACGAAATTCCAACGGCGGCCGCGGCTTTAGGTAAAAGACTGGTTCCGGTCAACCCTGGCAATGTATTGACCTCAAGAATGTACGGCTTTCCCTCCGTGGAAACCATTGCATCAACCCGGCCATAATCGCGCCCTCCCAAGGCATTGAACGCGGCCAGGCTAAAATCCGCGATTGAACGGGAGAGCTCCGGGCTCAGATCGGCCGGACAAAAATATTCGGTCGCGCCGGGAGTATATTTATTATGGTAATCGAAAGCGCCGAGCCGCGGACAGATTTCCACAATCGGCAGGACCGCGCCGTCGAGGATGCCAATGGTAATTTCACGACCAATGATCCGCTCCTCGACCAAAATCTCGTAATCATGCTGCAGGGAACGGCCAACCGCGACCGGCCACTGCGACGGTTCGTCAATGAATTCAAGGCCTACGCTGGAGCCCTGGCGAACGGGCTTCAACACAAGTGGCGGAGCCCAGCCGGCAGGGATGGGGTCGCGGGCAGACCGTATCACCTGATAGCGGGGAGTCGGGACCTGATCGCGAATAAACAGCTCCTTACTGGCGACCTTGTCGAACGCAAGTCGACTTGCATCAACTCCGCATCCCGTATAGGGAATTCCAACCTCCTCCAGTTGCTGCTGCACGGTGCCGTCCTCGCCATAACTTCCATGCAGAGCGAGGAAAACGACCTGGGTATCGTCAGGCAGAATCCACGAGCCCTCACGCGGATCGAGCTCCTGAACATGGTGACCCAACGACCGCAAAGCAGCGGCTGCAGCAACTCCCGAGCGAAGAGAAACCTCACGTTCCGATGAGGGCCCGCCGAGCATGACCGTGATGTTCAACGCGTCAGCTTTTATGGGATAACTCCATTTCCGGCAGGTCTTCACCTACAATTTCAACTTCCGTTTCCAGGGCAATGCCCCGATCACGAGCAGCCCGATCTTTCAACATCTGAATCAGGTCAAGTATATCGCGCGCAGTCGCGGAGCCATCGCTCACAATAAAGTTTCCGTGAACTTCGGAAACGGACGCGCCCCCGACCCGCGCTCCTTTAAGGCCGAGTTCCTCGATCAACCGACCGCTGGGAATGGTATCAGGATTTTTAAAAATACATCCCGCGCTGGGAGCGGCAGGCTGGCTCTTCCAGCGCTTTTGGCTGCAATCCATCATCTTCTTTTCGATGATTTCGCGTGCCACGAATTCACCGCGGAAAACCGCACCGAGGGCGATGTGATTTTTGAAAAAAGCGCAGGAACGATATTCGCTATCAATTGAATTTCCGGCGACCTCATGAGCGGCTCCGAGTTGATCCATATAGCGAACCCGGTCCGCGACTGCAAAAATCCATCCGCCCATTGCCCCGGCGTTCATCCTCAGCGCTCCGCCGACGCTTCCGGGAATCCCTTCAAGGAATTCAAGCCCTCCAATTGAGGCGCGGCGCGCTTCCACGGCCACATTCTTGAGTCGCGCACCCGCGCCGCAACGAATCGTGTCGTTCTCAACTACGATTTGGCTGAAATATGGATGACCAAGGCCGACCACCACGCCACGGATTCCTCCATCGCGAATCAGCAAATTCGAACCGCGTCCGAGTATCATGAGAGGCCAGTTATGTTCCCGGCAAAATTTCGTAACTTTTGCGAGATCATGTTCTGAGCCTGGTTCGATAAAAAAATCAGCCGGGCCACCCACTCGAAATGTGGTTCGCCGTGCGAGCAGCTCATTCGGGTGCCAAAGTGTGGCAGAAGAAAGCGTGGCAGTCAGTTCAGCGAACGTTTCAGCTAAATATTGGGGGCGTTCCGGGTTCATCGGGGATTAAGGCTCAGTTTGCTTTGCTCATCGACAATCCCTGAATTCCGATCGATCGAGCGAAAAATCTTATTGGCTATATCCGTAGCGGCATTCGGAAAGAACCACTTGTCGAGCGCTCGTCGCGCAGCCTCGCGTGCATCTGCATTGTGGATCAACTCCAGAACCGCGACTGCCAGAGCTTTGGCGGTCAGGTTCCGCTGAGGCATCAACCTGGCCGCACCGGAATCGGCAAAAGAACGCGCATTGAAATATTGATGGTCGTCAGCCGCCCATGGATAGGGAATTAAAATCGCGGGGAGATGCATCGCGGCCATTTCCGCCAGGGACGAAGCGCCAGCGCGAGTGACGGCGACCGTTGCCGCTCCCAAGGCGAGCTCCATTTCCGTAAGAAAAGGAAAAACCGCCGCGCGCAAATCATTCGATTTGTAGGCACGGCGCACTTTCTCCACATCTTCAGTCCCAGTTAAATGAATAAACTGCAATGAAGGCATCGCCTCTTTGAACAGAGGCAAGGCTTCGCAAACCAGACTATTGACGGAGGTGGCACCCTGGCTTCCACCTGTAATCAGTAAAACGGGATCATCGGGACGGAGACTCAGTGCGATCCGGCACGCGGCGCCAGGTTCCGTCTCTGGAAATTGAGGGCGCACTGGCATCCCGGTTAACATGACAGAGCGATTGCGCAACCGAAGAGCTGCCATCGAAAAGGAGATAAAAACCTGATCAACGAATGGCGAAAGCCATCGATTAGCCCGGCCTGGAATTGAATTAGCCTCGTGCAGAAATGTAGTGGCGCCTGCGAGCTTTCCCGCCAAAATCGGAGCGGCACTGGTAAATCCGCCCATGGCCAGGACTGCATTCGGCTTGCGTTTCCGAAACATCCGACTGAGCATTCGAAACGAATCCCACGAAGCCGAAATCGCATTGCGTGCCTGGCCTTCCTGTAATGCAACCGCGGAAAGAGTCGTCACTTCGAGGCCGTCCGCCGCTTTCAAACTCTGCTGATCCACCGACTTCTCTGAAACCAGGAGCATCACCTGGCACCCCTTATCGCGCAGAACGCCAGCGACAGCGATTCCGGGGAACAGATGCCCGCCCGTTCCCCCGCAAGCGATGGCTATAAATGGTTCCGATGCAGGATTACTCATGCGAAAACATTCGATCGGCGCTCTTTTTTAAATTCAGGTTCCTCTTCGTCCTGGAGCTCCGCATGCACCGCAATACTCAAAAGAATGCCAACACAAATAAGTGTCATCAAAAGGCTGGAGCCGCCGTAAGAAACAAACGGCAGAGCCAACCCCTTATTCGGCAATAAACTGGTTACAACACCGATATTAATGAACGCCTGAAATCCAATCAGAAAGGTCAAGCCGGTCCCAAGCAACAAGCCAAACCGGTCGCGCGCGCGGAGAGAAATAATCGTGCCGCAAATAACAAAAACAAAGAAAACAGCAACGACCGATAATGTCGCTATTAAACCCAACTCTTCTCCTACCATGGAAAAAATGAAATCCGTGTGCTGTTCCGGGATAAAGCCAAGTTTTTGCCGGCCGCTGCCCAATCCCAGTCCCGTTGTTCCTCCCGCGCCCAGCGCGAGAGTGGCATGCCATGCCTGATACCCGGTGCCCGCCTTGCTATCCTGCGGGTGCAGCCAGGCCATGATCCGGCCCAATCGCATGGGGTCATTAAGAATCGAAACGATCAATGCTGCGACCCCAGCGATGGCGCAAGGGATCACGAATTTCATATTTGATCCCGCGACGAGCAGCATGCTGAAGGTAACTGCGGCCAGAAGTATCGTGGTGCCTCGATCCGGTTCCACAAAAATCAAGGAAACAATCGAAACTACAATTAGTCCCGGAAAAACCAAACCGTAGGTAAACGTTGGCATGAGCCGCTGAAAACGGGAACCGTAGGATGCCAGTGCCACGATCAGAGCAATTTTAGCCGCCTCCGAGGGCTGAAAACTAAAGCCTCCGTAAATCAGCCAGCGCTTCGCGCCATTTCGGCTGCCAGCTTTCGCCATCACAAGCGCCAACAAGACTAGAGCGATGACGAAAAAAAACGGGGCCGCCTTTTTGAGGTGCTTGTAATCGATGAAGGTAACGAACAGGCAGGCAATCAGTCCGAGCGAGCACCAGAGCAATTGCAATTTGAGATAGTGAGTGCCCTGGCTGAGCATTCCGGCGCTATACAGCATAACCATTCCGAGCGCGAGTAGAGAGGCAACGCAGAGAACGAGAACGGTTGTCGGAGCTTTCATTTGCTCAACACTTCAAGATAACTAAAAACAGTATGGCATTTGGCGAATTCTGAACTGGCGTGCGGCCCGAATTCAATCGAACCGCACGCGACAGAATAAGTGTTAGTGTCCGCGCACGTTATGAGCCACTGAAATGGGCTTGGCTGCCGTGCCCGCATTAGTTGCGCCGGATTTAGCGGGAATTTTGAGCTTTTGGCCGACCGAGACGCGATCGGTCTTCAAAGCGTTGGCCGAACGAATGGCCTTAACGGTGGTGCCGTGCTGGTGAGCGATTTTGGTCAATGTTTCGCCCGCTTTCACTACGTGCGTCGTTGTTCCGGTATTTCCAGGCGCAGCGATTCCAGAACTGGCGTCTCCGACTGCAGCCGTTGCGCCCGGACTCGCAGCCGCGGAACTGGCGGCTGGAATTTGAATTTTCTGGCCGATCTTTAGCTTTGCGGGATCTACCCCCGGGTTGGCCCTGGCTATCGCACCCGCGGTAGTCCCGTGCGCGTGCGCGATCTTGGATAAAGTATCGTTTCGCACGATCGTGTATTCGCTGGTCTGGCCCGAGGAAATGCTCGAAGGCAGGCCGCCGGTGGGTTCTGGCTGTGTCACCATGCTCGGCAACGATGGAGCATTGCTCTGGCTCCCCGGGGTTTGATAATTGGTCGAAAGATCAGTCGCAACGGGAGCCGGGGTTGTATCAACTACCGTTTCGCGGTTGGTCATAACCGGAAGCGTCAGAGCTCCGTTAGTAGGCTCCGCCGTCGTAAGGTCGTTCTTTTTATTATCACGCTTGCAACCTTGCATGAGAAGGCCGCCAAAAAAGACAATATGAATGGCGATGATGGTGACCACCGCGATCCGCACGTTAGACGCCCCCCTGCCCGCGCTTTGCGGGAGCGCGCCTTGGGGAATGAGTGGACTGGGTTTATTCATGGACTTCAGAGTGTTGACTTGAGGTGAGTTGTAGGTTTGTTGTCGCGGAGTTTTGCCTCAAAAACTTCGAAACAAATCGTTTAAATTTCAAAAAATTGTTCATGGCGCAAATTTCAGGGTCTTTTCATCGCCACCGTCCGTAGTGGTCGAGGGGGCCGGCACACCAGGAGATGTAGTCCGGAAATGCTCGACCGCTTGTCGAAACATTTCACCCCGATGCTGGTAGTTTTGGAACATATCAAAGCTTGAACATGCCGGCGAAAGCAACACCACATCCCCTGCCTGCGCGTCTGCCGCTGCTTTCGAAACTGCTTCTAGCAACGTTTGCACTGGGGTGCAAGGAGTAAACAGTCCCCAGGCCGCCTGCAGTTTTTTTTGCGCTTCGCCGATGAGGAACGCGTGTTTGACCCGCCGTGCCAGCAGCGGTCCGAGATCGTGGTAAGCCAGCCCCTTGTCCCGGCCCCCGGCGATCAACCAAACATTCGCCTCGCTCCATTTTCCGCTCTGGAGAGACAGCAGCGCCCGGCGGGTCGCCTCAACGTTCATTGCCTTGGAATCATTGATAAAAGTGACACCATTTATTTCAGCAACAGTCTCGAAGCGGTGAGGGCCAGGGCGATATTCTTTGACCGCCGCAACCATTTCTTCGAGTGGCAGCCTGAGAACGTGGCCGACACAAAGAGCCGCCATAATATTCTCGGCATTGTGAGGGCCTTTTATGTGGCACTCATCCAAATCGATCAACGGTCCCGTCCAACCCGGCAACCGACTTATTAGCAATCCACGATCGAGATAAATGTCAGCCCGGCGGTTTTCGGCACTGAAACTGATGACTTTCGCTGATATCTCGACTTCGAGAGACCGCAATTGAGCAAGAGCCTCGCTCTGGACGATTGCCCAATCGAAAATTCGCTGGGAAGCAAACAACCTTCCCATCGTGCGCGCATAATCCTCGGCTCGGGAAAAATAATCGAGATGATCCGGGGTCAAATTCAGGAGGACCCCCACGCTGGGGCGATAATGCTCGGAATGCTCGAGATCGAAGCAATCCAGATCCAGAGTGAGATAATCCAACTCCCGGCTATCCTCCAGAACAGTACAAAGAGGCATGCCGTTGGCTCCCGCCCGCAATGTTTTGCGGTGTGCCTGCTTCAGAATCGCTTCAATGAGTTCGCTTGTGGTGGTCTTTCCATTCGTACCGGTTACCCCAATACTCATGCATGAGGCATGTTCAAAAGCCAGTTCGAGCTCGGTGACCACCCGAATTCCCGCGGAGCGTGCGGCCGCAAGAACCTGCGCCGGAACTTTCGGCATCACCACAATCAGTTCAGGCGGATTTCGCGCCAATTTCCCGCCTGCCCCGAATTGGGACAACAATTCGGATGCATCAGAAAGCGTCACGAATGCGCCATTCGCCTTAAGAAAACGAAGCGTGGCTTCGCCCGCCGGAGTTCGGCCCGCCACAACGATTTTCTTGTTTTCGAGTTCGCGCATCTAAATTTATCAAAGTGCTAATCAGCAATCATTATTCCAAAAACCTCTATTGCCCCTGTTTTTATCGAAGCTTTAGATTGATCAACGCAACTACGGCACACAGAACGCACAATATGTAAAAACGGGTCACCACCTGTGATTCGTACCACCCCTTCTTTTCGAAATGATGATGGAGCGGCGCCATCAAGAAAATTCTTCGACCGGTGCCGTAGCGGAGTCGCGTGTATTTGAACCAATAACGCTGCAAAATCACCGAACTGGCTTCGGCAACAAAGACGCCGCCTGCCAGCAAAAGCACCAAAGGCTGGTGTATAAGGACAGCCATAAGCCCCAGCGCACCACCGATTGCCAGTGAACCAGTATCGCCCATAAACACTTGAGCCGGATGGCAATTGAACCAAAGAAAGCCGAGGCTGGCGCCTATCATCGCGGCGCAAAACACCGTTAACTCTCCCGCTCCGGCAACATACGGGACATGCAGGTATTCCGCGACCCGAAAATTGCCGGCCACATAGGTCATAATCAGGAACACCAGGGATACGATTAGAGTACATCCTATCGCCAAACCATCGAGCCCATCGGTGAGATTCACCGCGTTGGAGCTCCCTATGATTGTCAGCATCGTCAAGAGCGTTCCGACGATTCCAGCGCCGGTAAGCACCGGAAATTTGTAGAAGGGAACCATTATATCCGTAATGAGTGGCCGCGTGCTTGGCAAGTACCACAGGTAGAGCGCGATAAAGAGGGCGAGGATTCCCTGAACCCAAAGCTTGACATGTGATTTGGCGCCAAGGTTGTTTTGTTTGGTTATTTTTGCGTAATCGTCGTAAAAACCGAGTCCGGCCAGCACCACAAGGGAAAGCAGTGTTAGGACAACCAACTCGTTCCATTGCGCCCAAAGGAGGGCAGAACCGTCCATGGCCATCACGATCAAAACTCCGCCCATCGTGGGCGTGCCTCGCTTGCTGAGAAGGCGAGCGGCGATTCCGCCGGACTCCTCCGCTTTGTCCACGTAATTCTGACCAAATTTCAGCGTTTTTAACCAGGCGATGACGGTCGGCCCCAGACAAAGGCTTAACACCAGCGCGCTCAAGGCAGCGCCCGCCACACGAAACGTTATATAACGAAACAGGCGCAGGCCCGAAAGGTAAGGAGCCCATTGGGTGCCCTCCCCCAATTCCTGGACATATTGGCTTAAATAATAGAACATTCGCGTTCAGGGGTGGTTCCTCATCGGTTGAAGGTGCTGACAAGCGCGTCGACTACACGCTCGAGCTTTCCCAGGCGCGAGGATTTCACCAGCACCATATCCCCCGGTTGGACGCTGTTAGCCAGCACTGGAATCAACATTTCCGCCGATTCATATTGTTCAATTATTTTAAGGTCGTTTTGGCGCGCGCCTTCGGCAAGGGTCGCCCGATGCGCGCCTAGAGCGATCAGATGCTGTACACCCATTTTCGCCGCATATTTCCCCACCTGAAAATGAGCCTCTTCCGCAGCCGGACCAAGTTCGCCCATCGAGCCCAAAATTGCCACCCTTCGACCCTCCACGGGAAATCCCGACAAGGTGTCGAGAGCGCTCTTCATCGACTCTTCGTTCGCGTTGTAAGTATCGTCAAGGATCGTGATGGTACCGGCGGGCACAATTTGCAGGCGCATCCTGGCGGGCTTGCAGGCGGAAAGGCCGCGCTGAATTTCAGCGCGGCCCAGTCCCAGTTCACTCCCGACCGCAATGGCCATGGTTGCATTTAACACCTGGTGCATTCCAATTAAACAGGTGCTATAACTTCCGGCCAGATTCCTATTGCCATTTACCGAAAAAGTCATGCCTTCGCTCGTAAGGCTCGCGTTACTGATAACCCAGTCCGCATCGGGTTTGAAACCAATCGTGCGCACCGTGGCGGAGGTTCGATTGATAACCGAACGCGCTTCCAACGTCTCAATGTTAAGAAATAAAACTCCGCCGGCGGGAAGCTCCTCGCCAAGCACTCCCTCCTCTTCGACCACTCCACCAATGTCTCGAAAAAACTCCAAATGTTCCGGACCGATACTGGTCAGCACCCCATAAAGAGGCGCGACCATTCGAAGCAACGGCCGTAGTTCGCCGGGATGATTTGTGCCAACTTCAAATACGGCTGCTCCGTATTGAGCGTCAAGATTCAGCAAAGTGACAGGTACGCCTATGTCGTTATTGAAACTGGACTCGCTGGCGAGAGTGGGCAGGCGTTGTTCCAAAACGGAGGCGATCAAATTCTTGGTGCTGGTCTTTCCATTTGAACCGGCCACGGCGATCCGGGGCAAATCAAAATCCCGGCGGTACCGGGCGGCAAGCTCTCCAAGAGCGATTCGCGAATTCTCAACCACGATAAGCGGCTGGGAAAACGTTTTGCCCTCCACTTTATCGCGTTCCACCATCGCCGCTCCAGCGCCCGAATTGAAAGCCTGGACCAGATGATCGTGTCCGTCGAATCGCTCTCCTTTAAGGGCGACAAACAAAGTTCCAGGCGCAACCTTGCGCGAGTCCAGGCAAACATTGCGGACCAGGGCACCCGGCCGGCCATCGCGAATTTCCCCGCGAACGGCTTCATTAATAAATTTTAACGATCTAGGATCCACAAATTCGAATTATACGTTTGCCAGTGCCGCCCCCGATGTTTCAGATTGCGGCGTAAGCGCGCATTTTATCGCCAGAGCCTCGGAGGCGTACTCACGGTCGTCGAACGGAGAAATCGCGTCCTCAAATTCCTGGTACGTGTTGTGGCCCTTGCCCGCGATCAAAACACAGTCGCCCGGCCGGGCCAACGCGATTGCCTGGGTGATTGCCGCGGCCCTGTCCACGCAGATCTCATAATGGTTTTGACGGATCGCGAGATACCCCTGCTCAATCTCGGCTATGATATCACGGACCGGCTCATTACGGGAATTATCCGCCGTTATAATTGTGTAGTCCGCGGCATTTGCCGCGATACGGCCCATTGTGTAGCGCTTTTCCTCGTGACGTTCCCCCTCACAACCGAAGGCGACGATCAAGCGGCGCCTGCAAACCTCCCGTAATGTCTGAAGCACCGAAGCGAACTCTTCCTCGTTATTCGCGTGATCGACGAAAACGGAAAAGGATTGCCCGCAGGAAACGGCCTCAAGATGACCGGGGATGCCCGGCAGATCGGCGAGCTTCGATTCAATGCGATCAAATGGGACTCCGGCAGTGAGCGCTCCCGCGACTGCTCCAACCGCGGACAGAATCGAGCGGCGTCCAACATGCGGAATCCCGCAGGAATGAATTTCATTACCAATTTGCAACTCAAATCGCGAGCCACTTGCGAAAAGTTGAATCCCGGAAGCGGCGATTTGCGCCCGTTCTTCGATTCCATAACTGATCAGGCGGGCTGCTCCGTGCGCCTGGGAAAGCTGATATCCAACCGGATCATCCACATTAATAACGCAGGCATGACGGGCGTTCCGAACCAATTGCCGCAAGGTTTCTTCGAGTAATTCCTGATCGGCGGAGAAAGAGAAATTTCTTTCAATCCTGGTGGAAATGATCATTTCAAAATCAATCCCAAAGAAACGGTTATTCCGCAGACTTTGCTCGTTGATCTCAACCACACAAACGCCGCATCCCGCGTTTACCATTTGTCGCAGCAGTTTTTGCACATCCAGTGATTCGGAGGAGATCCGCTGCACGGGAAACTCGCGTTCGCCCACCTGATGATGAATGGATCCAACTAACCCGGTTTTAATGCCGCTCTGCTGCAATAGATGGCGCAATGTGTATGCGACACTGCATTGGCCAAAACTACCGGCCACTCCGATCATCTTCAATTTCCGCGCTGGTTCCTCGTAAAATGAACTAGCCACCAAAGCGAGCGCCTCGGCTGAATGAGGCACCTCGATCTTAGTCGCGCGCTGTTTGATAGTTCCATTTCTCTCACAAATGATCGCCACCGCACCGCGGCCGATTGCTTCATCAATGGAATCATGGCCGTCCACTGTTTCACGAGCCATCGCAACATAGAGCGAACCGGGCTGCACCGCCCGGACATCATAGCTAATTCCATTGATTTCCTGGCCGGTGGGCCCCACCACCGTGGCCACATGCAATTTTTGAATGATTTGTTTGAGTTGCATGGTAGGTTTCGCTAGTCGCCCGCTGACACTCCTGTAGCCGCAAGGGCCTGGTTGCGAATGATTTCAGGCGGAATGGCAAGGTAATTGGCGGCGCGTTCGGCAATCCTTTTAAAAACCGGCACTCCCGTGGCACTGCCGTAATAGCCCTTTTTCCAATTCGGTTCGTCGAAAACAACTGAGATGCAAAGCTCGGGGTTGTCAGCCGGGAAAAAACCGATAAAGGACGAAAAGAATTTGTGGTTAACGTAATGGCCGTTCACGGCCTTTTGCGCCGTCCCGGTTTTTCCGGCAACCGTATAAAAATCGAGCTGCGCCTTGGTGCCGGTTCCATTGGTCGAAACGACGGCCTTCAAGGCTTCAACCATCTGGCGGGCGGCTCGTTCAGAAACCACGCGGCGCGCCACCTGAGGGAAGTATCGCGCAACAAGTTTGCCGTCTGAATCCTCCAAATGGTCAATCAATTGTGGCCGCATCAAGACTCCTTTGTTGGCGATTGCCGACATGGCTAGGCACATCTGCAAGGGGGTTGCGGCAACTTCATGCCCCATCGGAACGTGTGTGATCGAAAGCTTGCTCCAGCGCGAAAGGGGATGCACGATCCCGCGAACTTCTCCAGGAAGCTGGATGCCGGTCGTCGAACCGATTCCAAAACGATGGATATATTCGGCAAGGCGTTCAGCGCCAAGTTGAATCCCGATTTTTGCCGCACCCACGTTCGACGATTTGGCAACCACGTTTTCGACACTGAGAAGATTATACTTCTCGTGAGCATCATGCAGGGTGTAGCCAGCGTAATGAAACATTCCCCCCTCGCAGTCAACCATGTCAGTCAACTTAACTACGTTTTCGTTGAGCGCAGCGGAGACAACCACGATTTTAAATGTCGAGCCCGGCTCGGCGATGTCTGAGATGACTCGATTTCTGCGAGCGTCAGGATTACTGCCGAGCAAATGGTTGGGATCGAATGTGGGCAAGTTCGCCAAGGCGAGAATCTCACCGGTGTTCGGACGCACAACCGTGCATGCGACGCTCACCGGTTCGTGGTCTTCCCACGCCACGGCCAGTTCACTTTCGACGATGTGCTGGATTCCGGCGTCGATCGTAAGAACGGCCGTATAACCATCACGGGGTGCGAGGTTCTGCTCTCGGTACGCCACTAACTCACGGTTGGAACGATCTGCTTCTGTCTGACGCCATCCCTGAACACCCTCCAAAAATGTATTTAGCGTCGCCTCCACTCCGTCGCGACCCTTGATTTGAACGTCAGGAGTGCCGTCCGGCAGAGTTTTTTCATCAGCACCCACATAACCGATTACATGTGCGGCAAGGCTGCCGTTCGGATAGACCCGCAATTGATCCTCTTCAGAAAATAATGAATGCTGACGAATCTGGTTTAACTCTCGACGATAGCGCCGGCTTAAAGCTGATTCGTTCGAACAAAAGATCAGATGTTCCATCGCATTGGTGATCGAAGTCCACTCGTCGTCGTCCACCTTGCGTTTTAGCACCACATATTTATCGCAATTGGTCTGGCCTTCTTTGTTGAGAATATAACGAGGTTCCAGTTTTTCCGCGAGCATCTGCGCGTTGATTTGCATCACTGGCTCCAGCGTCTCGGCCACAGCAAGGTAATTGGTGCCGATGATGGACGGGTCGGCACAAACTGTGCGCACCAATTTACTCGTCGCTAAAAGGTTGCCTTTGACATCCAAAATGTTACCCCGCCGAGGCCTTCGTTCGATCCGCCGTTGAGTATTCTTGTTTGATTCAAGCGACAGGCTTTCGTGGCGGAGGACTTGCAGATCGACCAGCCTATACCCAAGCAGACAAAACCCGAGGCCCAGACAGATGGTCAGGAACCAGAGCGCTTTGATTTGCTTGGAATGAGGCATAATTACCTGCGGCTCGCGTAAAGCTGAACCGTCTCACGAATTCCGGGGCGCAACCGCAGTTCAGGTTGTGCGGTCGATTCGCCCGACGCTTCGTGAAGTCGAATAATTTGGTCGGGTTGCGGCCGCACTAATCCGAGATTCATTTTCCGGACCCGTGCATCCAATTCACTCGGAGTGCTCAGCGTCGCGGCGGCGCGGGTGAGCGCGTCGTTTTGGCGGCCCAGCAGCTCTTTGCGCCCTTCCAGACGCTTAATCTGATCGGCCAGATGTTGAATTTGCGTTTTTTGCCAGACGTATCCAATCCCCGCACTGGCGAAGAATGCACAAAGTAGCGCGGCTTTGATGGCTGGTCCAAAACGGACCGCCAGAGGCTGGTATTTGACGTTTCTTGCCATATTGCTTTAGTGTTTTAAATTCAATTTCCGCATCAGACGCAGTTGTGCGCTTCGAGCACGCGGATTTTCCCGTAATTCCAGATCGCCGGGCTGGATCGCTTTTCGGCTTATCCAGCTCAACTCCGGTGGCTTCGGTTTCCGCAATTCCGGAACATCCACTTCTCCCGGCACCTCGTAATCCCGTGCCAATCCGCGGCCAAATTCCTTCACAATTCTATCTTCAAGCGAATGAAACGTGATCACAGCGAGAACACCTTCCGGCTTCAGCACCTTCCAGCATGCGTCCAGGCCGCGGCGCAACACCTGGATTTCATCATTCACCACTATGCGTAGCGCCTGGAACACTTTCGTCGCCGGGTGTGATCGTTGCCCGTGCCGCGGGACTTCATGTTCGATCAAATCGGCCAACTGCCGCGTGCTTTCAACACGCCGCTGCCCGCGCGCGCGCGCGATAGCCCTTGCGATTCGCCGGGAGTCCCGCTCACCGCCATATTCCCAAAAAATGCGCGCCAACTCTTCGACTTCTGCCTCGTTTACAAGCGACGCTGCCGTGATCGGGTTGCGACGATCCATTCGCATATCCAATGGCCCTTCATTCTGAAAACTGAATCCGCGCTCCGCCCGATCCAACTGGGGCGAACTCACGCCCAGATCGAGCAAAACACCGTCGCAGGTTTCCGGAGGAACCCATTGTTCCAGCACTGCAAAACTGGCAAGGCGGAGTTCAAACCGGCCTGCAAAGCGATCTCCGAGCCGCCTTCCCGCTGCTTCGATAGCATCTGCATCCTGGTCAAATCCCCAGAGCCAGCCGTCCGGAGAACTTTGCTCCAGGATTGCACTCGCGTGCCCGGCGCCACCCACCGTTCCATCCAGATACCGCCCACCCGGGCGCGGTTTCAAAGAACTCAATACTTCCCCAAGCAAAACCGGCTGGTGGTGAAATTTTTCCACGACATTCCATTCACTCTTCAGCCCCTTCCGATTCCGCCAGTGTCAAACAGGCGGGCCGTTAAACGACTCCATCCTGGCTGCGCTGCGGCTTTGGCAAACGCGCTCGAATCAGCCGGAACAGGTCGAACCGCCTTCGATTCGGTCGTGCCGCTTTTCGCATTGGCTGCTTCGCGCTGACGAAAGCAGGCAACAATCTCGAGATCCGTATCCGAAAGATCATTCCGCACGACACGAACCATTTCCAAAGAGAGCTCGCTTTGGATCAAAGTACGGACGGGCTTTGCCAATTCACCCTGTTTCTTTCCCCGTGCCGGAAAAAAGCTTTTCCGAAAAATGGATTTGCCACTTTGACTATCCCCGTCCTCGATCGCTCCCACTGCTCCCTCAACGCTCGCTTTATTGTTTGCACCGATTTTTTTTCCAAACAGGTTCAATCGCTTCCAAAAATTCGACTCATTTTTTTTCGCTGGCGCGACAGGTTCTGCGGGCGCCGCGGCTTCGGTTTTTTCGACTGCGATTCGGGAATTTGCCTCAAATCTCGGGAGAAGAGTCGCAGCCCGCATTTCATACGGGCTGCGATCTTGTCTCATTCCTACTACGCTTCGTCCTACTGCCAAGAATTGTTTCAAGCTCATGCCTAAATTAGTTTGAACGCTTCGTTCGAGAGCGATTCATCCACCGCGGAAATCGCGGCAAGTCGCTCTGGACTCCAAATTTGAAACCGATCCAAAAGGCCAACCAGCTTTACCTGTTTATCAATCGCCACTGCCGTGGCCATCCCTTCCGGGATGCAAATTCGTCCGCTACGATCCAACGAAACCGTGTCCGACTTCCTCCCCAACAAACGTCGGAGTGAATCCGCGGTCGGATCGGAAAACGGCATTTGAGTCACTTTTTTTACCAGATCCGCCCAGATCTGCTGTGGCAAGCCGAGCAGGCATGCTTCCTTCAAGCCGCCGGCGGGCCACACAATAAGCGTAAACAAGCATTCCCCTTCCGGCCGCCACTTCGAAGGGATCAGCAAACGACGCTTTTCATCAACTCCATGCAAATACTCAGAGCTGTAATAGATCGGCGCCGTGATTGGCTCGGTTTCTGGCATAGCCTTTAGGGTGGAATGGGAATTTAACCCACTTTAACCCACAGCAATGCACTTTTGTCCCACACTAACCCACAGTGGGTCAAACAAAATTCCAGGAAAAACGCATTCCACCGGGCGAGCCGGGGGAGCTCCATCGAGCGAAACATTTGCAGGAGAATCGTTTCGGTGGTTTTAAAGCGAACTGCTTTTCGCTCGCACCGATTTAAAAAGAAGACGATAAAAAAGCCTGTGCTGACTTCAGATTTCCATTTTTCGCTTCCGAGCGAGTTAATCGCCCATGTTCCGACAGAACGGCGTGACCGGTCTCGACTGCTCGTGGTGAATCGCAGGACCGAATCGATCTCTCATCAAATCTTCACCAGCCTTCCGGACTTTTTGCGGAGTGGCGACTTGCTGGTGGTCAATAATTCGAAGGTGATTCCGGCCCGGCTTTGGGCGAAAAAAAAAGGAAACACCGGCAAAATCGAAATACTCTTGCTGGAGCAGATTGCGACGAACGATTGGTGGGCAATGTTGCGGCCGGCAAAGAAAGTTCCGATTGGTGGCACCATTTTTTTGCTCGATGATCTCGCAAAGCTTTCGCCAATTTCGGCAACGGTTCTGGAAAAGAATGAAACGGGACACCGACGGCTGCGCTTCAGCGGCACCCCCGATATCCTTAATGATCTACCGGCGTTCGGAGAAATGCCCCTCCCCCCGTACATTGAGCGAGAATCGACTCAACATCGGGCGGAAGATTTAACTCGATACCAAACCGTTTATTCCAAACCGCCAGGTTCTGTGGCGGCTCCGACGGCTGGTCTGCACTTCACGCCGGAGTTGCTCTCAGAAATGGGCAGGCACGGGGTAAACGTGGCGGAGGTAACCCTGCACGTTGGCGCCGGGACCTTCGCACCGGTCAAGACTGCTAGAATTGAAGGCCATCGAATGCACGAGGAACGCTATTATCTTCCAGGAGCAACCGCCTCTCTCATCAATGAGACGAAAGCTCGAGGGGGCCGGATTATCGCGGTTGGCACCACCACTCTTCGCGTCCTGGAATCGGTCGCGGCCGTTCAGCAATCCGGCTTGCGGGAAGCAAACGGCAGGAC
>JAQGOX010000168.1 GCA_028293365.1 Verrucomicrobiales bacterium
CGAATCCCTGGCAGGCCGCAATGACGTCTTCGGCTCGTATCCGTGTGATCGCCCGTTCCTTGATCTCTTCGTGTTGCTTTTGATCTCCCGACCGATGACGGAATTCAGGCACCGTTACAATTCGGCACGGACCGTTCCAGGGGCTCCAATGATCTTCTATCGACCTGGCAAAAAGCGCGATCGTCGGACATTGACAGGCAGACGCCAAATGCATTGCGGCAGTGTCGACCGTCACAACCAGGCTTGCGCGATAAAAAAGCCCGGCCATCTGAGACCAGGTCGCCTGTCCGCGCGTGAGGAGTAACCGCGGTCCAACTCGCGATCCCAGTTGCTCCGCGAAAGCAACTTCATCCGGATCCGGGCCCGTGCTGGCAACGACGGCGCCAAATCGCTCGAGCAAATAACCAGCTACAGATTGCCACCGTTCAAGCGACCACTTTTTGTGTTTTTGACGGCTGCCGATTTGAATCATGGCGAAACTTCCGAGACCGTTCGCCTGTGGCCATTCCATGGCTGACGATCGATCAAATTCGAGCCGTGGTCTCTCTTTTGGGAGTTTTAGAAATTCCCCGACGCTATAATAATCCTTTTCGATCCGGTGACAGGTTTGCCAATTGAACGTGGATATTCCGGTAAACTTTCCTGGCCAAAATTTACTCCACTGATTCGCGGGGAGGACCGAATATTTTCGGTCGGCTCGCGCAATCAGGGCCAGCCAGCGTCCCCGGTGCCCGTCGCCCAGTTCGAACAGGTAGTCGAACGAGATCTTTCGAAGTTCGAACCAAAGCCGCAGATCATTTTTCCAGCTTCCCGAACCACGTTCGTCGCGACCGACGGCGGCTACTGTTTTAATCCTGTGTATAAAAGGGCAACCACGCAGGATCCCTTCACAGCCGGCGCGCACGATAGTCCAGATTTCCGCGTCGGGATAGTTCTGGTGAATGCCGCGCAAAGTCGGAGTTAAGAGAAGCGTATCGCCAATATGCTTTGGCTTAATGAACAAAATCCGCATCCGCGCCGTGGAACTTGAGAGATCGGGATGTCCAGGGTGACTGATTTTAAGGCCGGCCGGGTTCAATGCTTGTGGAACGCTTTTTATCACAGGAGGAAAAATTGTAACCTCACTGGGTGGGCCAGGTTGGGGTTTTGACGGCCTCCGCACAAAAAGCTTCAGGATCAGCCGCTTCGAGTTCTGGCTCGAAAATAGCTAACGGCTTATCCAGGGCTCGAATCTCAAGTCGCATCTTTAATGCAGCACCATCTAAATTCTGAAACGGCGTTTCCGTACCGTACTGTCGAATATGAGCAGGTTCCGTGCAACCTTTGCGGCCGCGATATTGTGGAGGTTATCAATCGCCAGGATCGGAATGGACTCAGGGTTGAATCCTGCATCTGCAAGTTCTGCGGTCTCATTTACATCAATCCCCGGATGACCTCGAATTGGTATGGTGAGTATTACAAATCCGAATATCGCCTTCAGATGGCGCGGTTTCGTGAGATGCCAGCATCTTTACCCGATTACGACGAGATGTTTCGGAAGTCCACCATGCATGGAATCGAACTCGCCAAATGCTTCAAAAGTATTTGGAGAAACGGGCTTACAATCGAAGTTGGTTCCAGCGTTGGTGGCGTATTAAACGGGATTCGACAGGAAATCGGAGTAAATGTCCTTGGGATTGAGCCCTCTCCGGACGAAAGTAATCATGCCAATAAGCATGGAATCAAAACGTATACGGCCTTGATCGAGAACTTTCAGGGCGATCTGCCGCCAGCGGAAAATATTGTTTGCACTCAGAGTCTGAACCATTTCCTTGATCCTCGATATTTTTTGACGTGGGCTCATCGGCATTTGAATCTGAACGGACTGCTCATTCTGGAGGTAATGAACTTTCGACAGGTATTCCGACGCTTTGGATGGATGCGCCGGGCTATTCAGATTGATCACACGTATATGTTCGTCACACAAAGTTTGGCAAACTTTGTTGAAGCGGCCGGATTTGAAATACTTCAATTGGAATCTGGAGAAAGAGGCCAAGCCGCATCCAAGCCTGGAGTCCTGCCCGGTATGCATATTCGCATCGTTGCGAAGAAAACCGAAAGAGAGCCGTTCGCTGATCAAGGTAGAATCAGGGAGGAATACCTGAGTGTCATGCGGTCCCTGAACGAAGTCCCCGTCAAGCCGTTCCGTTATTTTTTTAAGCATCGCTTCAAAAAATGGGTGAAGAAAACACTCAGGAATCCTCGTACGTCCCGATAGGCCTGGGCTCCGTTCAGATAAATTCGATCGGCGAGTTTGTCTCACGTTGAGATAAAATGCCTCTGGATTCCTTCTGGAATGGTCGGAACGAAGATTCTTGCTGCCATTTCGGCGGCGACTTGGGAAGATTTCGCGATGAGTAAAATTGTCGGAATCGATTTGGGAACGACCAACTCGCTCGTTTCAACCGTTGATTCGGGCATTCCTTATGTGATCGCGGGCGTTGATGGGCGACGCCTGACACCATCTGTGGTTCATTTCCCGCTGAACGCGAAAATGGTTGTTGGCAATGCCGCGAACCGGATTCGGGCCGTTGAACCGGAACGGACTTTCTATTCCGTAAAACGGTTCATTGGTCGAAAAAGCAATGAGCTGACGGACGAGGAAGCCCAAGTGAACTATCCTCTGGGCACGTTGCAAGACGGCTGCATCGGGCTCAAATCCCCGGATCGACTGATTAGTCCGGAAGAGGTTTCCGCTGAAATCCTGAAAAAGTTGCGCGGGGATGCAACGCTGGCGCTAGGAGAAGAAATCACACGAGCTGTCATTACGGTGCCCGCCTATTTCAACGACGCGCAACGTACGGCTACGAAGCGGGCCGCGGAACTTGCCGGTCTTGTTGTTGAACGAATGGTGAACGAGCCGACTGCCGCCGCGCTGGCGTATGGTTTGGATAAACTGGGTGGAAAATCCAAAATCGCCGTTTACGATTTGGGGGGCGGAACGTTCGATTTATCGATACTGGAGCTGAACGATGGCATCTTTCAGGTTCTTTCCACAAATGGCAACACCCGTTTGGGTGGAGATGATATTGACGCCGCCCTGGTGGAATTTCTCCTCACACGAATCGAAGAGGCACAAGGGCCGGACTGTCGGCCGCACGCTGCCTTGATGGCTCGATTACGGGATGCCGGAGAAGCGGCGAAGATCAAACTTTCCAGCGATTTGGATGCAGATATCGCGCTTCCGTTCCTCACGCCGGAATTTAGTTTCCATTATCACCTAACCCGCAGGGAATTGGATAAACTCGCCGAGCCGATTATCGCAAAGACACGTGTCCATTGCCTTCGCTCACTCGCCGATGCGAAACTTCAATCCTGGGAGCTCGATCAGGTCATTCTGGTTGGCGGGCAGACGCGTATGCCGCTGGTGCGTCAGATGGTGAAGGAGATTTTTGGTTGTGTTGATTTTGAATCGGTGAGCGGCAGCCTGCGGATTGGGTCTGAATTTCACCGGGCGAGCGGGCCGATGCTTAATACCTCGCAGAATCCCGATGAAGCAGTGGCTTTGGGCGCTGCAATCCAGGCGGAGATACTCTCGGGCGGGTTCAAAAACATGCTGTTGCTGGATATTACCCCGCTATCTCTCGGAATTGAGACCTTCGGCGGGCTCATGAATGTAATCATTCCTCGCAATTCAACCATTCCGATCAAGGCGGGAGAAGTTTTTACCACCGCAATGGATAACCAGCCCAGTATGCTGATTCACGTTCTCCAGGGTGAACGCGATCGGGCAAAAGATA
>JAQGOX010000173.1 GCA_028293365.1 Verrucomicrobiales bacterium
AAATCTCGGGGTAACCAGCGGGAGGAAGAGACTTTCGCTTCGGGAAGTTTCGGGTATGGTCGGGCGCATGATCCAATTTGTTGCTTTGGTGTTGCTCAGCAGTCTTGTTCAAACGGTGCGCGCCGATGATTGGCCGCAGTGGTTGGGACCGAAACGCGACGGAGTTTGGCGCGAAACCGGAATCATCGACAACTTTAGTTCAAAAGGGGCAGACGTTCAGTGGCGCGTTCCGGTTGGGGCGGGTTACAGCGGGCCCGCCGTTGCGAATGGGAGGATTTACGTGACGGATCGGCAATTGGCTACCGGGGCGAAGAATCCGAGCAACCCATTCCAACAGGGAACCATCGCTGGCACGGAGCGGGTCTTGTGCTTCAACGAGAAGGATGGAAAAATGATCTGGCAGCACGAATATGATTGTCCCTACACCGTGAGCTATCCGGCCGGTCCGCGAACCACGCCAACCGTGTATGAAGATCGTGTTTACACCCTCGGTACGGAGGGAAACCTGATTTGTTTTGAAGCGGCAAAAGGAACTGTACTTTGGTCGAAGGATTTCAAAAAGGAGTTTGGCATTCCGACCCCGCTGTGGGGATTTGCGGGACATCCGTTAATCGATGGAAACAAACTTATTTGCCTGGCGGGCGGCAGCAACTCGGTGGCGGTCGCATTCGATAAACTAACCGGAAAAGAACTTTGGCGGGCGCTGGGTGCGAAAGAACCAGGTTACGCTCCGCCGACAATGATCGAAGCAGGTGGCAAAAGGCAGTTGATCCTCTGGAACCCGGAATCGATAAATTCGCTCAATCCCGAAACCGGATCGATTTATTGGACCGAACCTTTCAAAGTACAGATGGGGCTCAGCGTCTCCACACCCAGACAAGCTGGTGACCTTCTGCTTGTGACTTCATTTTACAACGGTTCGCGCATGCTGAAACTTGATCACGAAAAGCCTGCCGCAACGATGCTTTGGCGTGACAAGAAAAACAGCGAGCGCGATACCGACGGTTTGCACAGCATTATCAGCACTCCGGTTATCGACCATGGATACATTTATGGAGTCTGCAGTTATGGACAGCTTCGATGTCTAAAAGCAGACACTGGGGAACGGGTATGGGAGACCCTGTCGGCCACAACGAAAGACAATAAAGAAATGCGTTGGGGCAACGCATTCATTGTCCCGAATGGCGACCGCTTTTTTATATTTAATGAATTGGGCGATTTGATCATCGCGAAGCTCACTTCAAAGGGTTACGACGAAACCAGCCGGGCTCATATTCTGGAACCATCGAATACCGCGGCAGGCCGGGACGTGGTTTGGACCCATCCCGCTTTTGCAAACCATTGCGCATTTATTCGCAATGATAAGGAATTGGTATGCGTGAATCTTGGCAAATAAATCTGCAGCGCACGATCCCGCGTGAATAAACTGCATCCAACGCGAACTTCGAAACAAAGGAACTGCCTCGCCGACGAATTTTGGCGGGTCTGGAGGGACACACGGAATACCCTCCAAACCCGCTGGGTACTCACACGAGGACCACGCTTTGGATAAGCATTTACCGTGCCAGAGTCAAAAAATCCTATTTTGCCGAAAAGGAGAAAGTAGTGCTATACTTGAACCTTTCGCCTGGACGCAAAATCGTGGACGGAAAATTCGCGTGATGGACGGAGTCGGGAAAGTGTTGCGTTTCAAGGCAGAGGCCGCGGTGCTGGACATGATTGCCGGTATAAAGCTGAACCCCAGGCTGGGTGGTTCGAACCTCCATAATGCGGCCCGTGGTGGGCTCAGTTACGCGAGCGGCGATTTCGGGTGACCTGGCATCTTTATTCAGCACAAAACTATGATCATAGCCATTGAGTTGCGGCTTCAGCTCTTCAATCCGTGCGCCGACCCGGGTTGGTTTGCGAAAATCAAATGGCATTCCGGCAACCGGGACGATTTCCCCGGTAGGAATCATATCTTTATCCGCGGGTGTGTGGCGATCGGCATCAATCCATAATTCGTGATCCAGGCAGTTTCCGGAACCCGCCAGATTGAAGTAGGCGTGATTCGTCAAATTAATCGGAGTGGCCTTATCGGTGTTCGCTTCGTAGTCCAGTCGAAGTTCGTTTTTGTCAGTGAGTGTATACGTCACATGCACGGTGAGGTTTCCCGGGTAACCTTCTTCGCCGTCTTTGCTTGAATAGCTGAACCGAACCGCCGATTCGCGAGCTCTAAGCGACAACGGTTCACCCTCCCATACCATTTGGGAAAATCCTTTAAGACCGCCATGAATGGCATTCTCCCCATTATTTGCAGCGAGTTTGTATTCGGTGCCATCCAGCGTAAAACGAGCTTTCGCAATTCGATTCGCGACCCGCCCGATAACGGAAGCCGCTGATGGATAACCTTTTTTGTAATCCTCGAAGTTGGCAGAACCAAGCACGACATTCGTGAGTGCGCCATTCCGATCCGGGGCCATAATTTCCGTTATGGTCGCACCCCATGTCATTACCTTTACCGACATCCCTTTCGAATTGCGCAACGTGTAGAGCTTAACAACGGTTCCGTCCGAAGTTTTGCCGAACTCATTTTCCTCGATTCGCTTAAGGTCCTCGCCATGAGCAAGGGAAAACGACGCCAAAAGAATTCCAAGTATCGGGATGCAGGCTTTCAACGACATGGCGGAATGTTTGGCTGCAAACACCGCCGAAAGCAAATGAATTTCGGGCAGATTCCAAAACCTGTTGCATCCCCATCGGAAGGAGTATTTTGGCAGTTGATTTCGAGAGAACGCGAACGGGCCGGACCACTCACCCCGCAAAACGGCCACTTCACCCCTACATACCAGCCAGACCGCTCCAGTTAAGGCACCTTATTTCTTAACTCACTGATGGGCCTTGGCTATACGCGCCGACGCTAGCCGGTTTACGACCAG
>JAQGOX010000227.1 GCA_028293365.1 Verrucomicrobiales bacterium
CCACGCCCGATTATGAACAGGATGCGGAGAAACTGGTGCAGAGCCGCATTAAAGAGAATCCGGAGGCCGGGAAGGATCTTGCAGCATTGCGCAAGATGGCCCGCGAACGAGTCAAAGCAGCCTATCAGATTGTTCCTCCCGATTATCGCCGCGAATGGAAAGTTGATATGGGCTGGCGCAAGAAATACCTCGACGACAAACCACTTTTCCTTCGAATTAAGTTCAACGTTGCGGAATACGCAGAAGGTAAAACCTTCCTCGGTCTTTGGGAAATAGGAGAGCCGGGCTCAAATAATGTTTACCGCGAACAGATGAGTCTTGCTGCCGATGCCTTTCATGAGTTTAAGATTCCTCCTCATTTAATTGGCCCGGATGGAATACTCCGAATCAACTTTATTAATCGAAATCAGACGGGTCTCCTCTTTCAGTTTGAAGATGGTCTCGAGGTGCTTTATCCGGAAGGAAGTTTCGGCCTGAATTTTTCACGAGGTGTGGCGATCATTTTTTGCTGGCTTGCCCTGCTGGCTGCTTTGGGCCTCACCTGCGCCAGCTTCCTGTCATTCCCGGTTGCCGCTTTTTCTTCATTGGGAATTCTGTTGCTGGCGCTTTCCACAGGTACGCTCAAACAGATTGTCGATGAGAACGGGATCATGGAAGTAAACCATGAAACTGGTATTATTGACCATCCCAGCGTGATTGACGCGATTGCTGTTCCTGTTTCGAAGGGATTGTTGAAATTGCTGAATCTGGTTAGGGACTTCTCTCCGATTGATGCACTCAGCTCCGGGCGCAGCATAAGCTGGCCGCTTCTCGGATTTGCATTCGCGCAAATTGTGGTGCTTATGTGCGGCATTTTCGCTCTCATTGGCATTTTCATATTCAACCGGCGTGAGCTTGCCACTGCTCAAAGCAGCCATTGACCCCATGAAAGGCGAGCGTTCCAAATTCTATAAGCCGGTGCTGATACTGCTGATCATCGGTTTCATGATTTCCGTCTCTTTTACCCAAAAGACTCTGAATGCCTCGCGTGCGACCATGGGATTGACCCGGCTGACCCCATTGGAAAATGCGCCACCCGTTCTCGCGTTCACCACGGTTGCGCTCGGCGGGTTTCGCGGCCTGATCGCAAATGCTCTTTGGATTCGAGCCAATGATCTCCAGGAGGAAGGGAAATACTTTGAAATGGTCCAGCTTGCGGATTGGATCACGAAACTGCAGCCCCACTTCACGACCGTCTGGATTCATCAAGCCTGGAACATGGCTTATAACATTTCGATCAAGTTTAGCGATCCGCACGAACGCTGGCTGTGGGTCCTGCGCGGGATTCAATTACTCAGGGACCAGGGATTGAAATTCAATCCAAACGAGCCACTGATTTACCGGGAATTAGCCTGGTTTTTTCAACACAAGCTTGGAGCCTTTCTCGATGAAAATCATAACGAATACAAGCAGTACTGGGCTGCGGAGATGAATCAGGTGCTCGGCTACAATAAAGAGATTAATTTTGACGAATTGATTCATCCGCAGACAGACGATGCACAGCGCCGATCCAGCATATTGCGCGAGAAATTCAAAATGGACCCGGTCTGGATGAAGGAGGTTGACACCATTTACGGCCCTCTGGAGTGGCATCTTCCTGAAGCGCACGCGATATATTGGGCGTATCTTGGATTGGAAAAAACGAAAAATGAAAAAATGAAGAAGGATGATTTTGTCATGCTTCGTCGCGTTATTTTTCAATCCATGCAGCTCGCTTTCATGCGTGGCCGGTTGATTTATCCGGACAAGAACAGCACTGAGTTTACCTACGGTCCGAATCTCTCCATCGTAAAAAAGGCGAGTGATACCTACTTGCAAATGGCCGACCTGGTTCCGGAAATGCGGGATAATATTTTGAATGGTCATAAAAATTTTGTCCGTACCGCCGTCTATTTTCTTTTCACGCATAATCGAATGACCGCTGCTAACGAATGGTTCAGTTACCTTCGGAAGCAATACCCGGGCTCGGTTCCGGATAATATGACCCTCGACGATTACGCAATCTCCAAGGTGTACGAGGACTCCGGAGGTACCGACCCTGTCCGTATTCGGAGCGCGCTGGAAGGAATGTTTGAAAGTTCATTCCTCAATTATGCGATCGGAAATGAGGAGCTCGGTTTGGGTTACGAGCGATTCGCGGAAAAGCTCTGGACTCGTTTTCAGGAAGCGGTAGGTAAAATGAGCGCCCACCGCGTGGGCCTGCCTCCTCTGGACGATATTCGCCGTGAAGTGTTGAAGCGCATGTTGGAACCGGATTTCGGCCTTGAGCCGGTGTTACTGGCTCAGCTTCGCACCCGGCTCGGATTGCCGGCGGCACCCGCTGGCACTAATACTCCACCTTCCACAACGAAGACTCCCATTCCGCCGGCCTCCACGAACGGCCCGGTCAAGAAGCAATAGGAGTGGGCGGTGAACCGGAGGTCGCGGGCGAGATGAGGGCGACAAATTCACCCTTTATCCGATGTTCACTGAGCCGAGCGCGCAGTTCCACGGGTGTGCCCCGGATAAATTCTTCGAAGCGTTTGGTTAACTCCCGTGCTAACACGACAGTACGATCCGGAAATACTTGTATCAATTCGTCGATCAACTTTTCGATGCGGTAAGGGGATTCGTACAATGCAAGCGTGCCATTGTATTGTTTTATTTTTTCCAATGCATTGCGGCGCTGACCGCTTTTGTGTGGCAGAAAACCAATAAAATGAAATTCGTCAGTAGGCAATCCGCTCGTCGTTAACGCGCTGATCAACGCGCAAGGTCCAGGGACGGATTCCACTTTAAAGCCGGCGCCGATAGCTGCCCGAACCACTCGCTCGCCGGGATCACTGATACCCGGAGTCCCGGCATCCGTGACGAGCGCTACTTTTTGGCCTTGCGCGAGCCGATCCAGGATTTCTTCGCTTCGTTTCGCTTCATTAAAACGAAAATAGCTGATCATTGGCCGCTGGATTTCGTAGTGCCTCAGTAACTGCGAGGTGTGCCGGGTATCTTCCGCCGCTACCACATCGCATTCGCGCAACGTGCGCAAGGCGCGCAACGTAATGTCTTCCAGGTTCCCGATTGGAGTGGCTACCAGGTAAAGAGTTCCCGGCGTCAGCGGCGGCAAAGTCGTCGTCATGGACCGATTGTAAGCGACCGGCTCGTGATGGAAATCTGAAATAAATCAGTTCTTTGATCAACCGCGGTAAACGATCATCACTCCATAGTCGGTCAATATCATCCGCGTGCCCATGTCGACGTAGGTATAGGTGAGCGTATTGACAGTTATGACGTTTTTTTCGCCAATTTTGTTGAGAAACTCCGATACCACCTCGTCAAAATGATCTTTGCCTACTTCGACGCATTCCGTGCGTTTTATGCACCGAATGCGCATTGTTTTCTCGCTGTCTTTGGCGGCTACTTCAAGCGGGCGCTTGGCCTTTTCTATGAGTACTTCCGTGGGCGCGCTGGTCGTTGGCACCGAAAAATGCTTTTCGGCTTTTGGCGGCGCGGAAGCGGGAGGGCTTACTTTAAGATTGGCCGGATCCGGTTCCGGGATTACGAGGTTTGCTCCACAAGCGGGGCAGTTGATCGAAGTTCCGGACATCGAAGACTCGGCTTCGAGTTGTTGGCGGCAATTTGGACAAGTGAAAATTATATCCATGAGCGATCAGCCCTCCAGCTTGGTTAAGTTTCCCGAGCATACAGGGTCGCCCAATGAAATCGAGTTAATTCGATTGCCGCCGCCATTTTCTGCGGCGACGCGTTCAAAACGATAATCTGCCAAAGTCTGGAAAAGAGCGGCCACAGCGTGAAAGACCGGCTCCGGTTGGAAGTGCCTGTGAGGCCGGAAGAGTCGCGGACGTCTGGTGTATCGTCGTCTTTGAAGTAATCGAGATGGGCTCGGTTGACTGGCAATGTTGCAAAAATAGTCGTATTGCTGCGTTTTAGGTTTGTCATTCAAATGAAGGACAAAGTCCGGTCTTAGTGAATTGCGCGTCTTATTTTGTCCTCCGATTGAAGGCTACCGCGCTTCCGCGCCCCAGATATGCTTTTCTCTCAAATCAAATACCGGAATTCGAACCGAACCTTCATGAAATTATCGAAAATAGCAGTATTTATCCTGGCGGCCTCGCTTTCGGTGACGTCGTATGCAACCACAATTGTGGGCGGAAGCGACCTTCTGGACGCGGCCGGGGGTGCGCAATTGGAGACTTGGCTCGGAGAGGACTCCCTGACATTCACAAAGATTTTTACCCATACCGCTTCTTTCGACGCGAGAGGCAATATTACGGACGACGGAAAAACAGCTCTTGATTTTCATTCCGCAGTTGATGGGATGGGGAGAACGATCACGTTGTTTCGTGTTGAGGCGGCGACCGGTTTCACTTTTTCCTCCTACGGCGGAATCGGGTACGTGGTCGATTTACCAAGCATGGTCGTTGGCGGGTATAATCCCCAAAGCTGGGAGTCAAGCCGAACCCCAGATAGCGATTATCATATCACCACGGACCTTTCCGAGCGAACGGGCGCAATTTTCAATCTCACGGATTCGCTTTGGTTCCCACAAAGGCAGGACGTTCCTACTATCGGTCCTGATGGAAAAACGATTAACTCCCGAGGTCAATATCAGACAGGAAATGCGTACTATTCGGGCCCCTCATTTGGCGGCGGCGCTGATTTAGGTGCCGCCAATTTGAATAATGGATGGGTGCTTCCCTTCACCTACACGCCGGGCGACCAAAACTACGGTCCGAATGTTCTCGGATTTAGTGGATCCTCTCCGAACATTCGATTCGACGAAATTGAAGTATTCACCATAAGTGCTTCCACCGGTGTACCGGATACTGGTTCGACTTTCATGTTGGGCATTTTGGCATGGGCGGCTCTTACATGCTTTATGAGTAGACCGCTAGCCCATCGCTCCCATGGCGGTAGATAGCCGGTACCGTGTAAAAAAACCGACTGGAATGAATATATCATTCGAGCAGAAGGAGAGAACATTCGGATCTGGTTAAATGGCTGCCCGACTATTGATTACACCGAGACGGCAGGCGGAATTTCCCGTTCCCGGAATCATCGACTTTCAGGTCCACTCAGGCGGATTGTTTGAAGGATCGTTCGGCTATATCAGCATCCAAATACTCCCCCGAAAACCATTCGAATTTCGTTTCAATATGACTGCAATCGTCACATCATATGAAATTCAGCTCTAAAATTGCGACGGGCTATTTGGCTGTGCTGTTTTTTCTGTTATCATCGTTTCGCACTCTGCGCGCCGGTACATTCGTGACGAAAATAGCTACCGGCCAATTCCACAGTCTTTTTCTAAAGTCCGATGGCAGTTTGTGGGCCATGGGTAGAAATAATGTTGGCCAGTTGGGCGATGGCACCACCATTCAACGCACTGCGCCAACACCGATTGTTTCCCGTGATGTCACGGAAATTGCCGCCGGATCTTATCACAGCCTCTTTTTGAAATCTGATGGCAGTTTGTGGGTGATGGGCGCGAACGGAAATGGCCAATTGGGTGACGGCGCTACAAGTCAACGGACCAGTCCAAAACAAATCGTATCGAGCAACGTCACGGCAATCGCTGCCGGAGCCTTCTACAGTCTCTTTCTGAAGTCCGACGGCGGCCTATGGGCAATGGGATACAATGGTTATGGCCAGTTGGGCGATGGCACCTACATTCAAACGAACAAACCGGAGCAGATCATTTCCGACAATGTCACAAAGGTCGCAGCTAAAGCGTTAGCTAGCGTCTTCGTGAAATCGGACGGCAGCCTTTGGGCAGTTGGCGGTAACGCAAATGGTCAATTGGGCGACGGCACTACCATCGGAACGAACGTTCCACAGCAGATCGTATCCGGCAACGTCATGATGATTGCACCAGGATGGAACCATAACCTTTTTCTCAAAACAGGCGGTAGTCTTTGGGGTATGGGGAATAATAGTTGGGGTCAATTGGGGGATGGAACGACGTTTTTCAACCGCAACATTCCGAAGCAGATCGTACCCGATAACGTAATTGCTATTGCCGCTGGAGTGGCACATAGCCTCTACGTGAAGGCCGACGGCTCGCTGTGGGCGACGGGCAGAAATGATGCGGGCCAATTAGGTGACGGCACCACCAACGAGCAACACGTTGCCAAACCGAATGTCGCTTCGGGAGTCACGGCCGTTGCTGCGAATCAGAATAGCCTATTTCTAAAATCCGACGGAAGTTTATGGGCCATGGGCTCGAATAGCAACGGCCAGTTAGGCGACGGGACCACCAACGATGTGCATTTACCAAAGCTGATTGTTCCCGGCATTTCGATCCCCGAGATTGTCGGTATTCACTCGGCAGGGGATAACTTGGTTTTTAGTGCGAACAATGGATTGTCAGGCGGAATTTACTCCGTCCTGACGGGGACGACTTTAACGCAGCCGGTCAGTCAATGGACCTTTGTGACGAGCGGCACCCCGCAATCACCTGGCGATTTCATCCTTACAGCAACCAACGCTTTCGATCACGACGTCGCGCAACGGTTTTACATTTTGCAGGTGCGGTGAGCTTTATACGCAGAACAGCCTCAAGTTGATCTCAAACTCAAAAACAAACATGAAAGCAAAAACACTCGATCTCGGACTGGTATTCGTCACGCTCGCGGTGCTGACTTTTGCGGACGTTTGCTCGGCCCTTGCCCAAGGGACGGCGTTTACTTACCAGGGCCGACTGCAGGATGGCGCGATTCCGGCGAATGGGAGTTATGATTTTCGATTTGGGATATACGACGCGCTCGCTGGGGGCAATGCCGTCAATGGCACTTTTACCACGAATATGGCTACGCTTGTCACGGATGGTTTGTTCACGGTCATGCTGGATTTCGGGTCGGACGTTTTTAATGGCGCCAACTCTTGGTTGGAGATCGATGTCCGGACGAATGGAAACGGCGGCTTCACTACGCTGACGCCGCGCCAGCCAATCACTTCCACTCCCTATGCCATTCAGGCGATCAACGCGGCGACAGCGACAACGGCAAACGTAGCCAAAAGTGCCAATTCTGTCTCAGCAGCGAATATCACAGGTGCCGTACAACTGGCGCAATTGCCCGGTGCGGTGGTGACGAATGATGAAGCGAATGTCACTTTGGGAGGTTTGACCTTGAACGACACACTGCATCTGCCCGGCACAACTTCTACGGGTATTATTTATGCAGGCAGCGATACGCTGATCCACACTTTTGGAACCAATAATTTCTTCGCTGGTTCCGGAGCGGGCAATTTGAAGCTATCCGGCCGTGGCAACGTTGGGGTGGGATTTAACGCGCTTCACGAAAACACTACGGGCACCAACAATACCGCTGTCGGCGCGGGCGCGCTCGGCGTTAACACGATCGGCAGCTACAACACGGCGAATGGCAACCAGACACTGGCTCACAACACCAGAGGCAATGGAAATACGGCCTCCGGATGGTGCGCCCTGCTAAATAACACCTGCCGCATAAAAAATACGGGTCATTGAATGCTAACTCTTAGGGCGAATACCACTGGGAATAACAATACCGCTAATGTATTCGACGCCCT
>JAQGOX010000230.1 GCA_028293365.1 Verrucomicrobiales bacterium
ACCCTGGGGCCGGAAAACTTTTATCTGGAATTGCAAAACCACGGCATTCCAGAGCAGGCCAAAGTTAATCGCCAACTCATTCCGTGGGCTAAAGAATTCGGACTGAAACTGGTCGCTTCCAACGACGTTCATTACGTCGAGAAATCGCACTCTCACGCTCACGATTGCCTGATCTGCATCGGCACGCAGACGCAGCTCGCGGAAAGCAAACGGATGCGTTATGTGCCGGAACAGTTTTTCCTTCGATCCGCGGAGGAAATGAAAGCACTGTTTCACGAAATACCCGAGGCGGTGCTGAACACCCGCGACGTTGCGGAAAAATGCAATCTTGAGATCGAATTCGGTAAATTGCATTACCCGGTTTTCGCCCCTCCTGAACATTTCACAAGAGAAGGCTATCTTCGCAAACTGGTGGCCGAAGGCCTTGGCAGGCGATATGGAATGGTGGCACGCGCGGAAGGAGATAAGTTCATAATCGATAGCATCGGCGACGCGCGGGGTCTGCCGACTTTCAAAATAGCGAACACTGAAGAGAAGGCGGCTGGGCCGGTCAACGACCTCACCAACCCAACCGTTCAGCAAGCAGTAGGAGCGGTAATCGATCGGTTGGAAATGGAAATGAAGGTCATCGAAAAAACAGGCTTCATCAGTTACTTCCTGATCGTTGCCGATTTCGTGCAATACGGCCGCGGCAAAGGCGTTTCCTGCGTCGCGCGCGGATCTGCCGCCGGTTCGCTTGTCACCTATCTACTTGAGATTTCGAACGTCGACCCCATCCGGTACGGATTACTCTTCGAACGTTTCTTGAATCCCGAGCGCGTGAACCCTCCCGATATCGATATCGATTTTGCGGACGATCGGCGTGCGGAAATTATTGAATACGTTCGCCAAAAATATGGCAGCGAGTCGGTCGCGCAAATTATCACTTTCGGCACCATGGGCGCCAAATCGGTTGTGCGCGATATTGGCCGGGTGATGGGCCTTAACTATGGGGATTGCGATCGCCTCGCTAAAATGATCCCCGCCGAGCTGAAGATGAGCCTGGCCAAAGCCCTCAAGGATTCGCCTGAGTTCAAGACCGCGTACGACACTGAGGAAGTGACCCGCGAATTGGTCGATACCGCGTTCGTTCTCGAAGATATCACCCGAAATGCTTCCGTTCATGCTGCCGGTGTCGTAATCGGCGATCAACCTCTGGACAACCTGCTCCCGCTGAAGCAGGACGAAGACGGGGTGATCGTGACGCAATTTGCCATGGGGCCGGTTGGCGAGTTGGGTTTGCTCAAGATGGACTTTCTTGGGTTGAAAACGCTGACGGTTATTCGGAACGCCGTAGAGCTGATCAAAGCAACCAAGGGTATCGACGTCCCGATAGACAATCTGCCCCTCGACGATCCGAAAGCGTACGACCTTCTTAATAAAGCGAACACCGTCGGTGTGTTCCAATTGGAATCCGGGGGCATGCGCGACCTCTGCCGCAAGTTTCAGATCAGCTCGGTGGAGCATATTACGGCATTGATAGCGTTGTATCGTCCCGGTCCGATGGACCTGATTCCAGAGTTCATTAAACGCCGCCATGGCGAAGTGAAAATTGAATACGAGCATCCGTTGCTCGAGCCGATCTCCAGCGAAACCTACGGTATTTTGGTGTACCAGGAACAGGTCATGCAAGCCGCGCAATTCCTCGCTGGCTACACCCTCGGCGCTGCTGACGTGCTTCGACGCGCCATGGGTAAAAAGAAGGTCGAGGAAATGGAGAAGCAGGCGGACAAGTTCATCAAAGGCTGCGCCGAAAAGAACAAAATTCCGCGTGCTCAAGCCGAAAAAATCTTTTCCTTGCTCGTCAAATTCGCTGGATACGGATTTAACAAATCGCATGCGGCAGCCTACGCCATCGTTTCGTATCAAACGGCCTATTTAAAGGCGAATTATCCCGTCGAGTTTCTCAGCGCGATGATGACGAATGATATGAGCGATACCGCCAAGCTCAGTATCCTAATTAACGAAGCGCGCACGTTCGGAGTGGAAGTTCTCCCCCCCGACGTAAACGAAAGCCGGGTTGCTTTTGCTCCCGCGCGGGATGGAACGGTGATTCGATTTGGATTGGCGGCTATAAAGGGCGTGGGAGAGGCCGCAGTGCAGACCATCCTCACTGCGCGAAGTGAGGGAGGCAATTTCAAAACGCTCGCCGAGTTATGCGAACGTGTCGATGGACGCAGCCTCGGTCGGAAAGTACTTGAGGCACTCATTAAATCGGGCGCGTGTGACACCTTCGGGGAGACGCGTGCGACGCTCTTTTCACAGATTGACCACACACTTGCGCGCGCCGCGAGTATTCTTCAGGACCGCCAACGGGGCCAATCGTCTCTTTTTGGAATGCTGGAGGAGCGCGCGGATGTGCAAGCCGAAGTGGTGCGTCGGCTTCCTGAATGGCCTCAAAGTGAATTGCTTGCGCACGAGAAGGAACTGCTCGGCTTCTATGTCACCGGACATCCATTGACGCCATTCCTTCCCTTGCTGGAAAAGTTTGCTCTGACCAACACAACAAAAGCCGCCCTGCTTCCCACCCGCACTGTGACGCGAATCGGAGGGCTCCTCAGCGCGGTTCAGCAGGGCATGTCCAAAAAGAGCGGCAAGCCTTACGCCATGCTGACGCTGGAAGATATCGAAGGCTCAATCCAGGTCCTCTGCATGAACGAGAACTACGACAAATATCGGGATTTGTTCGTGGTTGGAAAAGTACTACTGATTATTGGCGAAGTAAACACCGGCGATGATCGTCCGAAACTGTTCCCTCAGGAAATCATGCCGCTCGAAGACGCGCCGCAGAAGTTTACCAAGCAGGTGCATATGCGATTGCATACCGCACATTTGACCCCGGATGGTCTCGATAAACTCCGCGGAGTAACCAGCGAGTTTCCGGGAAAATGCCCCTTGTTTCTTTGCTTCCGACGGCCCACCGGCGAAGTAATCTTCATCGAAGCGCACGAAAAATATTTCGTGAGCCCATCCACTCGCCTCGCCGAGGCTGCTGATCAACTGTTTGGAGAGGACACCTTTTACGCAAAGGTTGATACGAGTCTGCCTGAACGCGTTCAGAAAAAGTGGGAACGCAAAACGAATGGCAACGGAGGCGGTGATAGCGGTGAGTAGGAACATAATTGAGCTGGAGCCACCCGATTAGCGCCCTGAATCGAGAAGTGGTGGACTTGAAAATCTCCAGTTTGGATGTATGGTGAGTCGTCATCGGCGCATAACGCGTTGCAGCAGGGAGGAACTATGAATCACAATAGAGGAGAGGGAGACCGTGTGCGTGCCAACACCGTACCCATGGTATTGGACAAAATTGACGCGGCTATTGAAGACAGCGTGCGGCATTACGCCACCCAGCCAAAACACATCATTTCAGCGCGCATCGCGGCCCTTGATCGGGAATGGGATATGGAACGATGGCTCGAAACCAATGCCTCTTCATTAGCATTGGGCAGCCTTGTCTTGGGCTTAACCGTTAATAGAAAGTGGCTTGCAGTAAGCGCGGGAGTACTGGGGTTTTTGTTATTGCATGGCGTCCAGGGTTGGTGCCCGCCAGTGCCCGTTCTTCGGAGGGCTGGAATTCGCACTCGTGGAGAAATTGATCGCGAAAAATACGCGCTCAAAGTGCTGCGAGGTGATTTTCAAGGCCTTGCCGCGGATGTAGCCGAAATTCGAAAGAACCCGGCAGACCAGGTGATGAACGCTGTGCGGGCTTAAATGCCAGGTACCGATGAGGAGTGAAAGCTCCTCGCTCGGGGCTATTCTGAATTCCGCGCCGGGTCGAGCTTATTTTCCGAGGTTCTCGTAATACCGCCGGACTAATTCGGTGTACATCGCTGGAATCGCATCCCGGTCTAATGGTACCATTGCTTCGTCCGACTGTTTTCGGCTGAGTTCTTCGTCGATTCGCCGCCTAACCTCCACGAGGGGAGACAAGATTTCCGATCGAACAACCGCCCAATCCGGCTTCTTGCCGCCATTTTTGAATTCGGATCGAACTGCCCTTGCGCGATCCTGCACTCGCGCTAAATCGTTTCGAATCCCCGGATTATCGACCATTTCCTCGACTTCGCTCAATCGGTCAGACCACCCGCGAAAGTCCGAACCGGTCAAAGGCCCTTGTTCCTGATTGTTCGGACCGGTGCCCGTTCCCTCGGAAGGAAGGCGAGCTCCACTGGCCAGTCCAGTCCGGCGAGGCGATTTTCCAGCCTGTCCCTGGCCGGCCTGGCCACCGGGATTCTTTCCGCCTTTTCCATTCTTTCCCTGTCCAGATTCTCCTTCGGTCCCCGGCGTATCTGAAGGTGATCCATTTTGGGCCTGCGCTACGTCCTGACCTTTGCCCTTTCCCGAACCGGGCTTGCTGCCACGTTCTATGGATTCATCCCCTTCGCCAGGTTGTTTTTTGTCTCCAGGCTTTCCGGATTGGCCTTTTCCGTCAGCTTTTGGCTCCTGGCCCTCAGCGCTTTTTTCCTCGGAGGCTGCGGCTAAGTTCTGTGCAAGCTGCCTGCCTCCCGAATTTGTGGCACCCGCTGCAGCGCTGGCTATTTCACGCTCAAGTTTGCTCGTAAGTTCATCCACTTGCTTTCGCGCGGTTCTCAAAGCCTCCGCTTCGTCGCCAAGCACGCTTTCAGCAGCTCGCTCAACGCCACCCTTAACGTCGTTGATCGTTTTACGAGCCTGCTCCTCGAATTTTGATGCCTGGGGCAAAAGACTCCTGTCAACCAGTGTGGACGCCATATCCAGTGATTTCTGGGTGTCTTGCTGATTGGCTTTGCGCAAGGTGTCGTAAAGCTGTTTCGATAAAAGCGGTTCAGCGGTTTCAGATTGTTCCGTAACTTGCTGCATTTGTTGGAGCAAATTGGTCAGGCCGCTTTTTTGCTGATCCAGCGCCTGCGTCAATTGCTGTTTCCTTGGATTATCCGAAAGTGTGCGCTGCTTTGTTTTCGTCATCGTTTCCAGATCGCCGGCGATCTTTTTTTCCTGGTCGGCTAGTTGGCGCGCCTGATTGCGCATTTCACGCATTTCTTCGCTGAATCGAGCCGAACTATTCTTCCGAAAATCCTCCTGCAATTCTTTCAAGTCCTGCTGAGCTCGCGCGCCTGAAGCCAACGCCTTCGATACGGAATCATTCTGGAGATTTTCGGCCGCTTTCTGCGCTTCCCGGCGCGTTTCATCCAGTTTGCGTTGTGCGTCCGCCATTTGATCTTTATTGGGCGATTGGCTCATGCGCTGCTGGAGCTGATCCACGTCTTTTACAATATCGCGCTGTTCCTCTCTCAGCCGCTTTAATTGATCACGCAGCTTCTGACGTTCAGGTTCGGTCTTGGCTTCCTGAAGGGCGGTTTGCAATTCCTGCAAACGGTCGTTCACATCCTGCTGGCGCCGCGCCAGTTCTTTCAATCGATTGAGCGTCTCTGATTGCTCACGCTGTTCCGCGTTCTGCGGTGTGGCTTTGCGCTGGGTTTCATACCGATTATCCGAGTCCTTCAAATCAAGCTGGTCCAACTCACGCTGACGACTTTGCTCACCACTTCCAGAGCCTTTCTGGCCTTTGTTACGGCTAACCGAATATTCGCGCGCCTGCAATTTGAGCAGGGCCTGGTAGGCGGTCTGTTCGAACGCCAAAGCATCGTTTAACAACGTGGGTGATTTTTCGGCCGCTTTCAGGCCTTTGACCGCTTTGATCATTTCCTCGCCGGCCGCATCCACAAAAGCCCGCATGTGCGCGTCCTCAATGTTTTCTTTAAGCTGTTCAACCTGCGTCAACGCCTTTGCTTGTGAACTGCGCAAAAGCTCGGCGTCCTTGGGATATTGTGCGGAAGGCTTGGCGCCGGTCTCGCGCCGCAGCGTATTCCAGGTCGCGCTAATAATTTGTTTTTGCAGCTCGGCGAGTTTCTCTGACTTGCTTGCGGGCTGCGCATTGGCATTTGAAGCGGATTCTGGCTGCTCGGGCGCCTGACGAAAGATTTCGTCAAACGGCCGAACCTCTGCAAAAAAGATGTCGCCCGAATTCCTGCGTTTGGAGCCATCGGGACCAGAATCTTCTGCCCACACGTAATAGGAGACAAGATCGTCTGCACGAAGCTTCAGATCTTCAAGCGGCAAGGTGAATTTGAAGCTTTTCTTTTCCAAAGCCGGAGCTCCTTCCCCCAGTTGAATAAAATGTGTCTCGCCCCCGCCCGCTTTATAGGCGACTCCATACGCTCCCAATGCGAAGTCGTCAGACACCTCCCCTTCAAAAAGAAGTTCTTCAAGCGGCGACACCCGGACATCACCCCTTGGGCTGGCCAGTTTCATTGTGGGCGGTGCGTTCGTCAGAACTTCGAAAACGAACTCAGCAGGAACCTTGTTGGTCCGCTTGTCGGTATCGACCAGTTCCAAATCGTAATGCTTGCTTTCCACAAGTTGCACCGTGGTGTGAAACAGGTTGGGTTGGTTGGTTTGCGCCATCAGCTCGAGGACCGATTTGTCTTTGGCGATCAATTTTGCCGAACGGACCGGCTTGTTCAGTTGGAACACGTAATCCAGTTTTGTCCCTTGGACGGCGGTAATCCGACGAGTATCCGTAATCGTTTTTGCGGCCAGCTTCGTATAGGTCGGATAAGTTAATTGCGCGTCCGCTTTTTGGAGTTCAGGAAAATCGAAGACGCGCAGGACAAATTGCTTGCTGCTGCTGTTGCCATATTCAAAGTGATAAAGCGTATCCTCGGGCACGGATGCGAGCGTCGCCCCGAATAGTGGATCATCCAGACTTTTTGAAACTGGCACTAAATTTGTTCCTTTACTGGAGCTGGTCACTAGTTTTACCTCCGGAGGAACCGAGCCACCAAAGCGGGCCGTGATTGCGACCATGCTGCCGCGTTCGATCGACGCGTCTCCCGGAGTAATTTCGATTCCTCCAAAGAGGTTGGCGATGCGGCGTGAAGGGTGACCCGCAACTTGCGCCGGCATGCGCAGGAACAGCACCAAAAAAAGAGTTCCAATCAGCAAAAGCGAAAATACTGGCCGAAGAATTCTAAGCTGTTGTTCGATTCTCTGTCCCCAGCGGGATCGACCATGAGCTTCCAATGCCTCTGTGATGACCCGCTCCTGAAGATAACTCATCTGACCCGTCTCCGAATCGGGCTGTTGCTCGACGGCGGCAAGTAAGAGGGATTGCAGTTGTGGATCCTCTTCTTCGATTTTCCGGGCAATTAACTTATAATTGGTAATTCTTCCTACGCGGCTGCTGAGCCATAAAGAAACCACGACAGTTGCGCCAAGCAGCAGCAGGCCCACATATGGAAGAGGCAACTGTGCCAATCGAGCAAGCAGGACAAGAACTACCCATCCCGCCGCTGCAATCGTCCAGCAAATGGTCAGTTTCTTCAGCAGTTCGACCTGGGCATAGCGGCGCCCAATCGGTCGTAGCCGGGCTGTGAGTGCCTTCTCAATCATAAAATGATCCTGGGGTTCGCTGAAGCGGGCTCTCTCCGACTTTGATTTACGGAAGTTCTCACTGAATGGCGGCTCATGCCGACGCCGAAGAATGTAAGTCAAGTCCAGACGTTTGGGAAGCGACAGTTCGTACGCACAGGAAAACCTTTCGGAGTGGGTTCCGGTAATGGCCCTCGTTCTTTTGCTCGTCGAGGGAAGATACAGTTGGCATGGTCATCCGGAGGATGGAACCCAATCAAAGTCCCAGGCATGCCAAAGCGCTCACAATGCTGATCGTCGCGACAGTCTTTTGGGGATTGAGCTTCCCCGTAATGAAATCGCTCAACCTGCTGCAACAGCAGCTTATTCCCGGCAGCAGCAGTTGGTTCGTCACGACTTTGACTGTCTCTGTCCGGTTTGGTCTGGCCGGTTTTCTTGTTTTGGGGGCCTGTATGCGAACCATTCGGCTGGCTACGCGCCTTGAATGGAGTCAGGGGCTCGGCCTGGCGATTTTCGGCTGCATAGGATTAATATTCCAGACCGATGGCCTCGCTTACACATCGGCCTCCACTTCGGCCTTCCTGACTCAGGGATATTGCCTTCTTTTGCCCGGCATCGTGGCGTTCCGGGACCGGCGCCAGCCCTCCGGAGTATTGCTGCTAAGCTGCGTCTTAATGATCTTTGGGATTGGCATCCTCGCTGAAATCGATCCGCGTAAGATGCAATTAGGCCGGGGCGAAATCGAAACATTGCTGGCCTCTCTCCTCTTTACAGGGCAGATCCTTTGGCTGGAGCGACCGAAATACGCTGAAAATAACGTAAACCACTTTAGCTCGATCATGTTTTTCGGAACAGCACTAGTGGCGTTGCCATTGGCCTTGTTTACGATGCATCAGCCGAGCGACTTCATCGTTGCATTCAGCACACCTGCCACCTGGCTTCTGACAGCGGTACTCGTCCTTCCCTGCACGATGCTCTCTTATATGTTGATGAATCATTGGCAGCGCCACGTCCCCGCAGCGGAAGCCGGACTGATCTACGGCGTTGAACCGGTTTTCGCGACCCTCTTTGCGCTTTTTTTGCCACAATGGATTTCCCAATTCGCCGGTTTAAATTATGAGAACGAAACCGCGACAGTACATCTCCTTATCGGGGGCGGATTGATCCTGCTCGCGAACATCATCATTCAAGTCGGTCGCAAAGGACATTGAGTCCTAAAAAGACTTCCCACGGAAGTTCAGTCGAGCAAACCGCTTGCAATCGGCCAGTGCCCCTTCCAACGTATTCCAGTGCATTTGGCCGCGCTTCGACTGCGCAATTTTCGTAACTATGCTCGACTGGATGCGGAATTCAGCCCGGGATTCCATTTGCTGCTCGGGAATAACGGGCAGGGCAAAACGAACGTACTGGAGGCCATTTACTTAATTGCCAGCTTGCGTTCCTTTCGGGCGGTTGGTGGCGCGCAAATGATTCGACACGGGCAGCCCCATTATTTTGTCGGTGGAAAAATCATCAGCGATGCCGAGCACGAAGTAAAACTCTTTTGGGCGCGGACTGAAAAGCAAATTACTCTTGATGCCCGCCCGATCCGCAAGCTGGTCGATTATCTTGGAACGCTCCGAGCCGTCGTTTTCTGTTCGGAAGACGTCACGATCGTTAAAGGTCCGGCCTCGGGGCGTCGTCGATTCGTGGACCTCTTGCTCTCACAGACAGTCCCAACATACCTGCCGCAGTTGCAGCGTTACACGCGGGCCATTCGCTCGCGGAACGCATTGCTGAAACAGCGCTCATTCGATGAAAACCTGCTGGAAAGTTTTACGATCGAAGCGGTTGCATCCGGCGAGAGAATTATCACATTACGGCGCAAATTGGCACCGAAATTGTTGGAACTTGCCCAGACGGCGTATCGAAGTATTTCGAATGACGCTGAAGAGTTGACCCTCGACTATCAATCATCTGTTAAAAGGGATTTTCTGGTCGAGTTGCGGCAGAGTCGGACGCGTGAACAGTCTTTGCGTACTACGGTGATCGGTCCACACCGCGACGATTTGCAATTGGGAATCGGTGGCCGTTCCGCAGCCCAGTTTGGAAGTGAGGGGCAAAAAAGGTCAGTCGCGATCGCATTAAAAATGGCTCAAACCGAACTGCTCACGACTGTGCACGGCACACCCCCGGTGCTTCTGGTGGATGATATTATGGGAGAGCTCGATGTGAAGCGCAGGAGCGGCTTTCTGCCCCTCCTAACACGGGTAAATCAGGCCCGCAGCCAGATATTTATGACCTGCACGGAAGAAAACTGGCCTCGTGAACTGGGGAATACGATTCAGCGCTGGGAGGTGAACGCTGGGGCATTGCGGAAGATTTGAAATGAATGGAGCTTGGACATTCGTGGCGATTGCTCATTTTGCAACCAGTGATGACGGATGACCCATTGCCTACCCGCGCGAGCCTTCTGCACGCGATCAAGGATGCTGCCGATCCTCGCGGGGCCGAATTCCATGAAACCTATCGCGGACTCATCCTCGGCGTCGCCCGCCGTGCCGGCCTGAGCGATCATGAAGCCGATGAAGCCCTTCAGGACGTTCTCCTCGCCGTCTCCCAAAAAATCCCCGACTTCCAATACGATCCCGCCAAAGACTCGTTCAAAGGCTGGCTGCTCCAAATCACCCGTTGGAAAATCGCCGATCAATTCGGCAAACGCGCAGGCCATGCCAAACGCCACACACCTTCCGGTGACGATATCGCTCAACTCACCGCCGGCAGCTCCCTTTCCCGCAATCCCACCCACCCCCCGATCTCTCCACCGCATTCGATCATCTCTGGAATGCCGGCTGGCAGCAACTGCGCCTGCGCGAAGCGCTTAATCGCGTTAAACGCCAGGTCAATCCCGCCCACTACGCCATCTACCACCTTTACGTCATCGAACACCGCCCCGCCGCCGAAGTCAGGCCGCAGCCTCGGCGTGAATCGCGCGCAAATCTATCTGGCAAAACATCGGTCGGCGCAGCTCTGAAAAAGGAATTACAAACAACAAAAGATCTCTGCCGACCGTCGGGCAGGATTAAAAGGGGGTGACGTGCTTTTTCTCAAGGGTGCCGGTCACTGACGGACCGCGGGTATATGCGCCGAGCATTACCCGTAGCGCTTGAGATAGTCTATGCGGGTGGAACCACTCTTACGTCATGAATTGATCGATGTTCGGAGCTCTCTCCCAACATTACTTGAACCTGGCCCCAGGCGCATCCGATCCGGCGAACCATCCAAAGTTCCTGATCTTCTAGGTCGGAAGAAATGATAAACTCGGCCACGCGTCGACGCTTGCCTGGATCACTTGCGTCAA
>JAQGOX010000259.1 GCA_028293365.1 Verrucomicrobiales bacterium
TATTGCGAAACTAAAGACGAAACTCAATGAAACGGGCCTTGGCGAGAATGAACGGGTGCAGCTCTCCACGAGCCTTATCGGCGTGCGTGCGCTGGATGCCGAAATCATTCCGACCGTCTCGAAGGTATTTGGTTCGGAGGCTTCACTCGCAACACAAAAGAAAATCCTCGAAGCGCTCGGGAATGTGCAGGATCCAACCATTGGCGCGAGCTTGACGGCGAATTATTTGAAGCTTCCGAACGAGCTGCGCGAAGCCGCGTTCGCACAAATCATCAAGCGGAGCGATTGGACACTGGCATTTTTGGGAGCCGTGAAAGCCGGTCAGATTCCGCTGAATAATGTAGGACCGCTAGACATCCATCGCTTGCGGACCCACTCCGATAAAGCGGTCGCCGAAAAAGCGAATGCGATCATCGACGAAGTTCGCGGGCCGGAAGCGAAGGAGAAGGACGCTCTGATCGCGCAATTCACTCCCATCGTGGTCCAACATGGCGATGCGGGAAATGGCCATAAAGTTTTCACGCAAAACTGCTCAGTCTGTCACGCGTTCAAAGGCGAAGGCAAAGATATCGCACCTGATCTAACAGGCATGGGCGCACATGGTCCTGCGGATTTGATCGTGCATATTTTGGATCCGAACCGATTGGTCGAACCGAACTTCGTGGCCTACAGCATTGAAACTAAGGATGACCAGGTAATCGATGGCGTCATCGGGCGCGAAAATCAAAACAGCATTTTCATCCGGAACGCCCTGGGAGATGTCGAAGTCAAGAAAAGCAACATCAAGAGCCAGCGTTCGACTGGTCTTTCGCTGATGCCGAATGGCTTCGAAGCACTGGGAGCAGAAACGTTGCGCGATTTGTTGACGTTTATCTGCGAAGGCGAATCGCGTTTTCGCGTGCTCGATATTTCTTCGGCAGCGACAGTGAACGGTGCACGCGGGATTTACAGCACCCAGGAAAGTGTGCAGGAATCGTTGCACTTCAAGAAATACGGACTGGTGAAAGTCGGAGAAGTTCCGTTTGAAATTCTGAGCCCGCTGAAAAGTGCGAGCGGCCTGAATTTGATCGTGCTGAAGGGCGGCGACGGTTACGCGAAAACTTTGCCACAAAAGGTCGAACTTAAAACGAGCGTGCAGGCGCACAAATTGCACTTTTTGAGTGGTGTCGGCGGCTGGGCCTGGCCGTGGGGCGGTGATGCCCACAAAGGTATTCCCGCTGCCAAAGTGACCGTGCATTACGGCGACAATTCGACAGATGAATTCGTATTTAAGAATGGCGTTGAATTCGCCGATTACGTTGGCGAAATCGAGGTGCCGGGATCGAAACTTGCGACGGGTCTTATGAAGCAAGGCCAGATTCGAACATTCTCACGGCCGGTCAAGAGCAGCACGCCGATCGATCGCATTACCATCGAGAGTTTCAACAACGAAGTGGCCGCTACATTCGTCGCGATCACGGCAGAAGTGGGCGCACCGGTCGCGGGCGCGACAGCCGCATCGGATGCGGTAGCCGCGACCGAAACGAAGAGTTCAGAACCGGCGAAACCAACTGATATTCTGATCGTGGGCGGCGGCAGTTCTCACGACTTTGATCGATGGTTCAACCAGGAAGATGTTGCGACTCTTTCCGCTGCAAATGTCGGTCGGGTCGATTACACGAGCGATACCGGTTCGGTTGCCGGTCGACTGCCTGGTATCAAGGTTTTGTATCTGAGCAATAACCAGCCATTTAAAAACGCCGCTGACCGCGCGGCAATCTTCCATTTTCCGGATTCGGGCCGGGGCATGTTGCTCGTCCATCCAGCCCTTTGGTTTAATTGGAATGATTGGCCGGAATATAATCGGCAACTCGTGAGCGGCGGAGCTCACAGCCACGAAAGCCTCGCGGAATTTGATGTTACCGTGGATCAGCCCGATCACCCTTTGATGGCTGGAGTGCCGAAAACGTTCCGAGTGAAGGACGAACTCTATCGCTTCGAGAAGGATGCGTCCGGCCCTGAGATCACGGTGCTGGCGACGGGACACAGCCTTTCGACCGGCAAAAGCTATCCCGTCGTTTGGACCACGGCACATCCGAAGGGCCGCATCGTCTGCATTTCACTCGGCCACGACGGCGTTACCCATCAGCATGTCGGTTACAAGACTTTACTTGTGAACAGTGCTAAATGGCTTTCCGCCAAACCGTAAATGGAGCGCGGCGATGGAACCTAATCCTGCCATCGCTGATTATGCGACGTTCCTCACGACGCTAAAAGGACGGATCGCCGCAACCCGTACGGGCGCGGCGCGGACGATCAATCACGAATTGATTCGACTTTATTGGGATATAGGATGATGCGGAGGACGAATACGCCCTCAAATCGAAAAGTAATCCCATCGAAGTCGCAGCCTACGAACTTCAATCCAAGCTACCGGGAATTTCAGAGGTAAACTGCCGAATGCCAAACAGCTTTCGAATGCGGTACGTCAATTCCTTCCATAAGCGGGCCGGTGCGATCTTTTTTACCCGACGAAAAGTGCATTTCTGATATGCTGAAGTGGGCTGCACTGATGGATCTTTGCATCACCGTTGATATTCTTAAGCCTTGATTCCGATTGAAAAGAGCGGCCTTTCATTGCCTAATGGGCCTCTCCCGACTTGTAAAAAGATAGAACCGTTTAACAACTAATTTCGTGGCGGCGTATCGCGACACAGCGGAAAATGGAAAACAGATAAACAAATGAGCATACAGAAAAGTTCTTTCGGAAAAACCGCGGCAGGTGAAGTGGTCGATCTTTTTACCTTAACCAATGGCAGAGGCCTGACTGTAAAAATCACCACATTTGGTGGAATCGTGACCGAACTCAAGACCCCCGACCGCAACGGCATGTCGGGTGATATTGTGCTCGGCTTCGATAATTTCGAACAGTACGCAAAAGGCCACCCATTTTTTGGCGCCATCGCAGGACGCTATGCCAACCGAATCGCAAAAGGAAAATTCAGCCTGGATGGAAAGGAATACCATTTACCGATCAATAATGGCCCGAACTCATTGCACGGTGGCCTGAAAGGATTCGATAAAAAAATTTGGAAAGCCGAACCACTCGAAACTGCGGAAGGGCCGTTGCTTCGTCTAAGCTACTTTAGCGCGGATGGCGAGGAAGGTTACCCCGGCAATTTGAATGTAATGGTAACCTACACCCTGACTCAAAAGAACGAATTGCGGATCGAGTACAGTGCGACGACTGACAAGGCCACTCCAATCAATCTGACCAATCACAGTTATTTCAATCTGGCGGGCTCAGGAAATGTCCTCGATCACGAACTAATGATGGATGCGGATCATTACACACCCGTGGACGAAACGCTCATTCCCAGTGGAGAAATCAAAAGCGTTAAAGGAACTCCGCTGGACTTCACAAAAGCGAAGACAATCGGGCGCGATATCTCACAAACGCCGGATTATATCAAAGGTTATGACCATAACTTTGTTCTGAACAATGGCGGAAAATCACTCACATTCTGCGCACGCGCCAGTGACCCAAAGTCCGGCAGAATAATGGAGATCTACACCACCGAACCGGGCGTTCAACTCTACACGGGAAACAACCTTAATGGTTCAATCACCGGTATAAATGGGGTAAAATACGAGAAACACGCCGGTTTTTGTCTCGAAACACAGCATTATCCCGATAGTCCGAACCACCCCAACTTTCCCACAACCATTTTGCGACCGAACGAGAAATTCCAATCGACAACCATCGTCAA
>JAQGOX010000261.1 GCA_028293365.1 Verrucomicrobiales bacterium
TCAGGGATCCACGTTCACTTTCGAGATAACTCTGCCGAAACAGCCGTGGGAAAAGGCTAAAACGCCGTTAATCGAACGCAGCATGTCAGGCCTTCGTGTTTTAGTGGTCGATGATACGCCGACCAATCGGCGCATTCTGGAGCGCCAGCTCGGTGGATATGGGATACATGCTCAAACTGTTTCGGGCGGATTTGAATCGCTTGAGAAATTGCGGCAAGCGGCAAAAAACAAAGAACCCTACTCACTAGCTCTGCTCGACATGCAATCGCCCGAGATGGATGGCCTTTCTTTGGCTGCGGAGATCAAGAAGGACCCGCACATACGCTCCATGCAATTAATAATTCTGACCTTGATGGGCGTGCGGCCCGCGGCCCAAGTAATGCCTGAGCTCGAGATCGAAGCATTTTTAATGAAGCCGGTTCGTCAGACCGAACTAATATCCACCCTTCGTTCGGTGGTTAATAATCAACGTTTCGCAACGCCCCATACTGCGGAAAGAGATCGGATTGCTCTTTCGGCGTTAGTTTCAAGTCGCAGCGCAAGTGTTCTGTTGGCAGAAGACAATCCGGTGAACCGAAAAGTCGCAATGCGACAATTGGAAAAGCTTGGATACTCGGCTGACGTTGTCGAGAATGGCCGACAAGCCGTTGATGCATATCGCCGGAAATTCTACGATATCATTTTAATGGATTGCCAGATGCCAGAACTTGACGGATATAAAGCTACAGGTGAAATCCGGGAATTGACGCCGGAAAGTTAATTGCCGTTAAGCGGTCAGGGAAAACGGCCGCGGATCATTGCGATGACTGCAAATGCGATGCAGGGCGATCGCGAGTAGTGTTTGGAATCAGGAATGGACGATTATATCAGCAAACCAGTGCAACTTGCGGAGCTCAAGGCGGTGCTTGAACGCAATGAGCCTAAAGAATCTGATGCGGCCGCAACTGAGTCTCATTTGGATAGCGAGATTATTGCAGGCCTGCGGGACCTTTCTGCGCCAGGGGAACCGAGCGCTTTGGTTGAGATAGCAGAACTATTCGAAGAAAGTGCGGCTTCTGCGCTCGCCTCTCTCGAAAGCGCCTGTGGAGCGAGGAATCTGGTCCAGGGATTGCAGGTGGCGCATGCATTCAAGGGAAGCAGCGGGAATGTAGGTGCGAGTCAGCTCGCGGCGCTCTGCATGCTGTTTGAGAAAGCGCTGAAGCAGGCGGACTGGTCGCTTGCATCTGGCTTGCTATCGCAAATTCAGACGGAATATGTTCAAGTGCAACAGGAGCTGAAAACACTTCGAGCCTGAGGAACTGCGCGCCTTCTACTGAAATAAATCAATCCGTCCATTTGCGAACAGCCAAACATTGCAAACCACTCCGTCTGAGAGCGCGAGCGGATTGGGCTCCTTGTAAATGATCTGATTTTCGTTGAGCGAGCTAAGGGCCACCCCCTTTTCAAAAGTGAAGCCTGAAACGTCAATCGATCCCTGAAAACCGGCCGGCAGGTAGGACTGAAGATCGCTAATACTGTTCGGGGTTAGCCCGGCGTGATTTTGCGCATAGGCTTCCAGCGCTTCCCACCACGATTTCAAGTCCTTTTCTTTAGCGGCCACTTTGGTTATGATCGCCTGTTCTTCTGGCAATGGATTCCGATGGAGTGACTCGAAAACTCGATCAATCGCGGCATCTCCGGTTCTCGGAGCGATTACTTCCTGACCCTGAGCAGGAGAAACTCCGTCGATTTTGGGTATTGATTGGCTTAGCCGGGAGACTTCCGCGCGGAGGCGCATCAATTCAAGACGATCCCGTGATGCCTGCTCGTTTTGGAGGCCATCGGACCCGGACCGGGCGGTGTTTTGGTTGTGTTCGTCCTCCAAAGTCCGCAGGCGTTCGTTGAGCGTTCCCACCTCCGATTGATGTTTTTGGATCAGGTTATATTGGATTGCAATCGTTCCCAATGCACCAGCGAGCAGGAATCCAAACAAGGTGTTTACTGTTTTCATTACTTTATGGAATGACTCTGTTCAAATCGATGTTCCATCGTCAATAACTTCATTAGGCCCAGGCCATTTGAGCTGGTTCGCGGGAAATTAATGCGAAATGATCGATTGCCTAAACCACGTCTATCTGCGAAGCCGATAGAATTGTGCCGTATTGGTTGTCTCGGCCATGTAGGGGCTAGTGACGATTGGCCCCGGGAGGTCCTGCCACGGTCCGGTTAAATCGGTTGCCCCTTGCAAGGCAAATGCGTTTCGTGACCAGACGATTTGGATTGAACCTCCCGCGGAATTGAATGAAAGCATTGGCTCCGCAGCGTTTGGAACTGTAGCGGATAAAGCGGTGCCGAACGTGATATCGGGACTTGCCGCATTATAGTTATGCACCTCGGCGGCGAGCAAGTTGTCTCCGTTGATAAGATTAGTTGCTGCGTCGCCGCCAATCCAAAATTCATCAACGCAAGTCGCATCGCCGCTGCAAGGATAAGAAATCGCCAAATCCCCGAAGGCGATGGTTGCTGGCGCAGGTTCCACGCGTAAGCGATAAATCTCCTGCCCGTTCAAATAGAAAACCGCGCCGTCATCCACATACGCGGAAAGCGCCAGAGAGGTTCCCGCAATGGCATTGGTGAGGGTAAAATGTTTGCGAAAATAATATGTCCCAAAAGGAAACCCGTTATTATTTGGATCAGCGGGCATCTGGGTATTTTTTGGAGTAACTGCTGGGTTCGGACCAGCCGCGCGCACGTCGACCCATAGTAGCCCAGGTCCGGAGCCCGGCCAGGAGGAGTCGTCGTAAGCGGGAGTGCTCCAGTTGATACCATCCAGATTTTCGGTTGTATATTTCCAATCCGAGTCAACCGCGAAAAGTTCGTTGGTTTGAAGGTAATTGGTGGTTGCAAAATGGAGGATATCAGAAAAATATTGCGAACCCCCGCTGGTCGAAACGACCTGGAAGTAGTAATCGGTTCCTGCGGTCAAATTGGTCAACAAAACTGTGTGGTTGGTGGTTTCCATCGACTGGAGTTCCCAAGAATCCGTGAAATTAGTGCTCAAGCCGAATTCAACCTGGCCCGTGGCGGGCGCCAGAGTTGTCCAGGTGACCGCCGCCGCGGTGTCGTCCGGAAGAGCGACAACATTGTTTATAAAACCAGGAAGCGGTTTTGCGAATACGCCAAAATGGCTTCCCACAGTTCGTTCTCGTCCGAATTGGTCACCCGCTACGGCGCTGGAATGATTCAATTCGATCGGAACGCCCGTGGAATCCTGGGCGACCAGCGTTGTTGAGCCTCCACCGTCCATATTAACTGCGTCGAAGGCGCCAAATGCAAGCAGCCAGGCTGCGGTTTGGTCATCGTACGCGCCATCGCTGTATCCGTCCTGCCTGCCGTCGATTGTAACCAAATAAAGGTAGTTTCGATCTTGAGAAACGCCGATTACGGTTCGCGGGTTCAAATCGTGAATTCCTGAGGTTGATCGGACGGCTTTGATTCCTTTCACGAGAACCGGGTATTCTCCCGAAACGGCGGTGAAAACACCAACGTTTGAAGCCGCCGGCCAATTTGTAAAACGGACGGTCGGCTGGTTGTTGGTTGTAAACATTATTGAAGCCGAATGTGAAGAATTTTCCTGAGCTGAGACGACCACGCCCTGGCTGATGGCCAAACCACTTACGACCATCGGAGTACCAGCGGGCAAGTTGTATTGACTGGGGTCAAAGAAATTAGCATTGATCCCGATCTGCAATTGATGGATTCGAAGGAAATCCTTAAGGGTATAGCCCGCCGTTTCCCGTGAATTGACGCTGTAATTGGCAATCCGGGGAGAGCTGTATAGCGAAATATCCGGATCGAGCAGGTCGACTCGGATGGCGTGGACGACCTGAAGTTGATCGGCTGAATTGGCAGGCAGATTAGTGCTGACCGAGTGGTCGACCCCTTTAAACATCGGAATCCAAGGTCCAATTATTTTGCCGCCGTGAACGCGGTAACCGCCAAAAAAACAGAGCAAACTGAGGAGTGTGCCGACGATAGACGATGAGTAATGGAGCTGTTTCATAAATGGCGTAAGTCAATTTCCGCTGAACCGATACGTGTATCCACCGATCGGATCGCGGAGAAAGGCGGCAGTATAACCGTCGTAATAGATTTTCGTCATCCCCACATGACCATCGACAAATCCGACGATGCTTTGCGCGTCGCAATAAAATGGTGCGTTGCGACGGCCGGTGCGGCTTCGATGCCACGAAAGCGGCGCATGCGCCGTCCATTCCATCGCGAGCAAAGTCCTTCTGGGCTCAACTATCGATCCTAATTCCCAGCCCGCGATATTTGGCACGCCCGGCATCGTTACCCCGTTGAAGACGTAGCTTCCATAATCAAACCGCGCAGTCTCGTGGAACGGTTTTGGGTCCGAATAACCTCGATCATTTGGACATGCAAACAGGTTCGTGCTGCCGGGTGCTGGACTTAGGTAGGGCTTGATTTGCTCTTTGTACCACCACCACAGGTCGCCGGGTGCTCCGGATACTCTGGTGAGCAGCCGGTGGCTATGATCGTTGGCGTGAGCAAGAATGGATTGATTTATCTGGTGCAGGTTCTCCGAGCAAAGCCTCTCCTGCGAGTGATTTCGAATGTTTACAAGAGAAATGACGGTCAACGACACGATCATCGAAAGGATTCCCGCGGTCACAATCAAATCGGTTGCGGTAAAACCAAGCCAGTTGTTTTTCGGCTTCGATTTATTATGACGTGGAGAAATCAATATTAACATTCAGTCAAAGCGCGCTGGCCTCGCGGGTGGGCAAGTCCGCAAGGTTTGCCAAATCGATGCTTAGATAAAGACTCTCAAGATTTCCGTTTGCGGGTTGGAGGGATCTCGATGACGGTTTCGAAACCACTGCGGAATGAAGGAGGCCGGCTTCGAATAAACCTTTCAGGTTTGTTTGTTTATAAATTTCTCCAGGGCAAAAGGCCACGATTTTGCAATGAACAGGTCCTAGATTTCGAAGTTGATCGGCTGGTAGGAACGGAGCTCCCATGAATGACACGATTACGCTCGATGGATTTGCTTTTCGCATCAATTGGAATAAATCGCCGGGAGGAATTTCCAATGGCCGGAGCGGGTCCAATTGCAAACGAGTCACCGATGCTATTGTCGATCCAGAGTTTCTAATCTCGCGATCGAAAGCTTCTTCCTGTAGATCGGCGGCGGGTTGCTCGAAGGCTTTTGTGTCCCGAACAATTA
>JAQGOX010000269.1 GCA_028293365.1 Verrucomicrobiales bacterium
TGTTCCGCCAGAAAGCTCACGTCGGATATGCGATCACGTAACGGCGGAACGGGTATTGGGACGACATTCAGGCGAAAAAACAAGTCCTGGCGGAATTCCTTCCGCTCGACGCTCTGTTCCAGATTACGGTTTGTGGTTGCAATCACTCGGACATCGACCTGAATGGTGCGACTTCCACCAACTCGCTCCAATTCCCGCTCCTGCAAAACGCGTAACAACTTAGCCTGAACCTGCGGAGATACCTCACTGATTTCGTCGAGAAGAATCGTGCCTCCATGGGCGAGCTCAAACCGACCTTCGCGCTTATTAAGAGCACCTGTGAACGCTCCTTTTTCATGCCCGAAGAATTCGCTCTCGATGAGATTCTCCGGAATGGCAGCGCAATTAACTTTGATAAATGGGGCGCTGGCGCGTGGGCTTTCCAGGTAGATGGCCCGTGCAACGAGCTCTTTTCCAGTGCCACTTTCGCCCTGGATGAGCACCGTTGCCTGAGTACGTGCCACCTTCCGGATAAGCTGGCGCAATTGTTCCATCGCTGGGCTTTTTCCGAGCAATTCGTAACCACTTAGCTCGCTCTCCTCCCGGCTAAGATAATGGTTAACTTTAATTAACTGAGTATAATCGGCCGCCTTTTTAAGAGTGAAATCGATCTGATCCGAGGAAAACGGTTTGATCATGTAATCAAACGCACCCGCTCTCATACAGTTGACGGCGGATTCAACCGAGCCAAAGCCTGTCACCATGACGACGAGCGGCTTTTGGGCACGGGTTTGTATTTCCCGTAGAAGGTCGGTCCCCTCTCCGTCCGGAAGCCGGACATCCGCAAAGATAAGGTCAAAGTTATCTTTGCTGAGCAGTTCTTTCGCTGCAGCGACGGTGGCAACTGACGCCACGTCATAGCGGCGATTTCGAAGTTGTTGTTCGAGATTCTTGCGAACGATCAGGTCATCTTCGAGTACGATTACTTTTTCGATCGGCATGAGCCAATCTGAATATCAGATGCTCGAACGTCGGTAAAGCTCGGCGACGAAGTGGGGACGCTGTCGATTAACGGAAGGAAGTTTGCGCGTAGGCACCAATCCCCGTCGCAACAGTGCTTGTTCATTCTCCCGATCAAGGACAATCACCTTCATGATCAGGTCCTGATTTTCCTTCATAAGGCGCTGCAGGTCTCCTGCGGTAGCGCGCTCGTTGGAAGACAGCTTTTGCCAGCTTTCACGGCCTTTTTTGACTCCCTGTAAAGAATCGGAAAGCTTTGCGAGGAGCACTTTTCGCTTCTGGTATGGCTCAAACTGCGAAATCGCTTCCGGCTCGTTAAGCGACCGGTGTTCAGCCTCGACCGCATCCAGGATCTCGCGGCAAACCCGGGAATGTTGCCTTAAACTTTCTGCGATTTCGTCAAGTATTGTCATTGTGTCGAGATTTTAGAGGCGTCGCTTGCAGGAACGGCAACACTACGAACGACTTCGTTTGCCTGAGTAACCCATGCAAGGGTGCTCTTCCGCCATCGCGCCATTTCAACTAATTGCCCCAAACTGGTGCTGGTGGCTGTATTGATCTGGCCTTCAGATTTGAGAATCGAATCGTACGCGTCATTGGCCTTGCCCGGTTGTTGCAGACGTTCGTACGTCAGTCCGATCTGGTATAGTACCGGACATTTCCAGGATGGAGTGTTGTCAAGTTTTGAAAGATTTAAATATATTTCCAGGGCGTTCAGGTAGTCGCCTTCCTTGTAAAGTTGATTGGCAATGTCATTGCCGGTCCGCTGCTGCCAATAGCGCCAATTCTCGGGATTTTTCTCGGCAACCGCTTGTTGCGATTGCAAAAGGACTAATACCTGTTCCATGGCCTCGCGATTACGACCCAGCTTGCGGAGGGAATCCGCGAATAAAAATCGCACTTCCGCTGCATCGTTGGACTCGTGGAAGGTACTCAGGTAGGATTTTGCCTGGGCCGCCACATCTGTATTTCTCCCGAGATTATTGAGCGAGCGAATCAATTTGTATTGGACGATCGCTCGATTAAGCGCGGGATCCTCGCTTTTTAGAAGACGCGTCAAATAATCACTGGCCTCCTCGTAACTAGCTTGCAAATAGTAGGTGTCAGCAATTTCAATTTTCGCGAGCAGGACCAACCGCTGGTAATAGGCAAATTGATCGAGTTTCAAGGTTAGCGATGTGGACATCACCGCGTAAAACTTGGAGAGAGCCATTACCGAAGCTCCCATCTCTCGATAGAGAAGTCCCTGACGGTACAGTATTTCAGGAAGGCTCGGATCACTCGCATATAACCGGGCGTACTTCGCAAAAAGCTGCTGTGCTTTGGGTAGTTGTTTGACTTCCTGCGCGACTAACGCGAGCTCCAGCAATGCCGGCCGTTTAATTTCGTCAGGTGCCGCCGAATCCAAAAGTTGAAGCAGAGCGTGTTCGGCTATGGAAGGAGCTTGCGCGGCGCGCTGTCGCCGCGCGAAATCCAAAGTTTCCTGATACTGCGCCAATTGAAGTTGTGAATTGGTGCCAGATAAAACGCTCGCATTGGTTACAGGTGCGAGCCAGCCATTTGTTTCCGCTCGCAGAGCACTGGTTGCGTTGGTGACAGCGTTCGTCCCGACAAATAAACTACTTTGTAATCTGGGCAATTCCGGAATCGCCATTTGGACGGCGTTTGTTCCTGGCTTCTCCAAGGAAGGTAAAACCGCCTCACCCAGGCAATTGCGGGCCGCAAAACTCAAGACCAACAACGTAAGAACGATCGAAAAACGCACGTTTGTCATGGTGAAACGTAGGTGGCGCTGCTCGATTTGCCACTCGATTCAGAACTGGGCAGGTTCACAGGCAGAGTAACAGAAGTTCCGCCATTCGTGCCGTTCTTCTGGAAAAAATGGACCAACATTTGAGGGGTCAGCACGCTATCATTGGCACTGAACGGTGCAGCAAATAGCTGGGGTGACGTGTCAGTTGATTGGGGGGCCACTGTTGGCAGATTGGCAAGGGGAAGACTAACGAGGGGCGAGGGTAAGGCCGCGTTCGTCCTTGGCGTAACAAGCTTGTTCGTGGTGGTGGCTACTTGAGCCAGCGTCGGCAAGGCATTCGTTCGAGAGAGCGCAACGGTGTTCGTATTCTCTTTTGTGCGCGACCCCATATTAAGTGGAGGTAAATCCGTTTGCTTGAGAGAAATCGGTTGGGTCTCAAAACGCAAGGGCATCGGTCCGACTCGGGCAAGATAGTCCACAGGAGGCTTCGGCTTCTGCGCCGAACCATGAAGCAACTGAGTCGAAAGCACCGCCGCCGCGCAAACGAATCGCGCCGCCGCGCGCGCCTGAAATCCGGCACGGTGCATCCAGGTCTCAACTTTCTTCATCCTTCCACGTCAATCGGCAGGATTATCCAAACCTTGAGAGAAATCTGTTACGGATCAAAAACATTTCAATTCCCACTTAAGAATGCGGTGCGCTCGCCGATAGTAACGGTAATGCTGACAGAAGCGCCTCCAAGTATTGCCAAGCCACTCTCCCGTCGAGAAATCGAAGAACGTATCACGCG
>JAQGOX010000315.1 GCA_028293365.1 Verrucomicrobiales bacterium
TCGCCGTGATACCAATTTGAACAAGTCCACTTGATCGCGAAGAAAATTCACATGCATTTGCTGTGCCCATTTGTCCCGATGGGCGAAGTAGATCAATTACGCGAATCAACAGATGAACAACAACAAACAACATAGAATGAAACCAAGACTACGAAATATACTGGGCGTAATGGGCGCCGCTGGTCTGCTGCTGAACGCCAGTTCAGCGAAGGCTGGCAGCGTCACTTACGACTTCTCAACCGACCCGGCAAACGATCCGAATATCATTATTAGCGGTAATAACGATACCCCCTACCAGGATGCTGGGGGTAATCCCGGCGGGTTCCTCGCGCTGCTTTATTCAATTAACAGTACTGCTGAAGTGGTGGTTTTTCCGGATATTGACAATGGTCAAACCGTTGCCTCCTTCAAATTTGAATGCGATTTGCGTATTGGTAACGCACAAGGGAATGGTGGCCGTCCGGCGGACGGATTCAGTGTGAATTTTGCCAGAGCGAACGATCCTGTATTATCAGACTTGCCCGCAAGCGCGACCGGTGCAAACATGGCAATGAACGGCCAGCCGGAAAATGGGACGGGTACCGGTATAGCGATCGGCTTCGATACATGGTCTGGAAACATCATCAACGACGATCCTACTGGTGACATCGAAGGAATCATCGTTCGTGTTGATAACAAAACGATCTTAAAATATGGGATGCCTGTTCGTAACGGTGCGTGCGATGACGCCACCAGTTTGCAAACTGGCCCATATAATGACGCTTATTGGACCGGCGGTGGGGACCCGCATGATCCTGCCGCGTGGGCCGGACTTTGCTGGGCGCATCTGTCGACTGATCTGGATGATCAGGGCAAATTGACCGTAAGCTACAAAGGTAAAACCATTCTGGATCACTATCAAACGACCTACTTCCCGTCTGTCGGCAGACTGGTGCTTGCCGGCCGAACCGGAGGCGCTAACGAGAACACCCATTTTGATAATATCAAAATTACGACCGTCCCTTCTTCGCAGCCGCTACTTACAGGCTTGAATGGAGACGCGCTCGGATTCACCGCTGAAATTACGGATTCTGCTTCTGCAGCCGTGAACAGCAGCACTATAGCGATCAAGCTCAACGGCAATACGATCACACCTGCATCGACCACCAAAAATGGTTTGGTCACTTCGATTGTATATAAAGGCGCTGTTCTACAACCTTCTGGAGCGAGTAATTTGGTGTCATTGACGTATAAAGATGCCAACGGCAATTCTTATTCAGCAACTCGCAGCTATACAGTAGCGGCCTATACAGCCGTCCCTGCCAGTTTCGCCGTTCCTGCGACTTTTGTGGATTTGACCAAACCTGGCTTCAAAGTTGCCCCGTATCAAGTCACGGCCGCAAACCCAAACAACATGGCCTGGACCGAAGAAATGTTTAAAGGACTTCATGGTCCCAACATTGCTGATTTAACACAGACCGTTGACGGCCAACTCATTGACACCAATGGGTATTACACGGTAACTGGCGTGGTGAACTGGGATAAAGAAGGCGGTGCTGATGGTAACTTCAATCTCAATACTGGCTATACGGACGCCACTCTCCCAGGGCAGCCATCCGCAGACGGTAGCGGAACCTATAATAATGATGGCGAGGAGGTTCTCACCTACGTGCAATTCCCTGCTGCCGGCCTATACAGGATGGGTGTTAACAGTGATGACGGTTTCAAAGTGTCAGCTTTGCCCGCTCTCCCGATCGATGTGTTAAACAAAATGAATCAAGTGCAGCTTGGCATCTTTGACGCAGGTCGTGGTGCGTCGGACACTATCTTTAGTTTCTACATTCCCCAGGCAGGAATTTATCCAATGCGCCTGCTGTGGGAAAATGGCGGTAGCGGTGCAAATTGCGAATGGTTCTCGGTTCAGGCGGATGGGTCAAAGATCCTCATCAACGATCCCGATGCCACCAACACCACTGGTATCAAAGCGTTTTATTCTGCACCGATTGGATCGTTCGCGAAATCGTTCTCGGCTAATGGATCCGGGGTTGTGATTACCCTGCAGGATGGAAGTTCGCAGGTTACCCCTGCTTCAGTTAAGCTCACGGTGAATGGAGCTACTGTTACGCCTGTGACTGCAAAGGCAAATGGCCTCACGACGATTACCTACAGTCCCACGCCTCCATTCTCACCGGCTGGTTCGACAAATTCCTTAACCCTGGTTTATACGGACGGGCTCGGATCAAAGACGAACACCGTTTCATTTATTACCGGGCCTTATGTCGTGGTTCCCACCGCGTTTCAGGTTGCTGCGAACTTAGTGGACACCACAAAACCGGGCTTCAAGGTTAAGCCTTACCAGGTTGCCAGCGGACAGCCTAACACGATGCAGTGGACCGAAGAAATGTTCCTGGGACTTCACGGAACCAATATTGCCGACCTTACCCAGACAATCGACGGACAGCCGATCGACGCAAATGGTTATTACACCGTTACCGGTGTCGTTAACTGGGATAAAGAAAGCGGTAATGACGGTAATTTCCAAACCAGCAGTGGCTATACTGATTCCACCCTCCCTGGCCAACCTGCCGGAGATGGAAGTGGTACGTATAATAACGACGGAGAGGAAGTATTGACCTACATGCGTTTTGCAGCGGCTGGTTTCTATACCATGGGAGTTAACAGTGACGATGGGTTCAAAGTTTCGACTTTGGCCTCAGCGCCGAACGACGTGCTGAATAAGGCGAACGCCGTTCAATTGGGAATATTTGACGCCGGTCGCGGCGCAGCGGACACGCTGTTTAGCTTCTATGTTCCGCAAGCGGGAATTTATCCATTCCGTTTGCTCTGGGAAAATGGAGGCAGCGGAGCTAACTGCGAATGGTTCTCCGTTCAACCTGACGGGACGAAAGTCCTGATTAATGATCCAGACGCAACCAATACCACCGGTATCAAGGCGTTCTACTCCGGCCAGGGTACTCTGACCTATGTTAGCTCCGTCATTCCGGCTCCATCGGCGAGCGGTATTGTCGGAAACGCTCCGATCACAATAACGATCAACGAGGGAACTGACAAAGTGGATACGAGCTCAATCAAATTGAGCGTCAATGGCGCCGTTGTAACTGCTGTTCCTACGAAAGTAGGTAATGTGATTACCGTTGCCTACACCCCTGCCACGGCGTTGCCTGGTGGTAGTACCATTAATGCAAGTCTGACCTTTAGCGCTGGCGGCGTTTCCCGGACGCAGAATTGGTCGTTCCGTACGACCGTCCTCGGGCCGGGCACGCTGTTTATCGAAGCGGAAGATTTCAACTTCGGCCATGGCCAATGGTTGACCAATACGGCTATCGGAATGACCGGACCTTACGTTGGCGGCGATTACCAGGATAAAGGCGATGGTTTAGGTGGTGCCTCTGGAGATGGCAGCGACTTTGGAATCGATTACAACGATAACAATGGTACAAGCGATCAAGCCATCTATCGGCCGAACACTCCGGTCGAAGCTGGTAAGAGGAACGGTCCCGCCGGATTCAGCCGCGGCACCTTTGATGTGCAGATAAATCACAACATTGGTTGGACAGATTCGTCCGAATGGATGAACTACACCCGCGTGTTCCCGACCGGGACTCAAAGCTACAAGGTCTATGCAAGAATGGCTCATGGTGACGCCAACGCAAGACGCGGTGGTGTGCTATCCGTCGTAACGAGCGATCCCTCGAAGCCTAGTCAAACAACCACTCCTTTAGGCAAATTCAGCGCTCCATGGACCGGTGGTTGGGATACATGGCCCGATTCCGGCACGACTCAGGATGCACTCATCCCAATGACCGATATGGCTGGTGCGGATACGACGGTGCAATTGAGCGGTCTGAAGACGTTACGTTTCCAGTATGCTGAAGGCGCCGGTGATTTCGACTTCCTTGCTTTCATTCCGCAAGGACCAACGGTTGCGACGCCAGCGCTCTCCGTTACACGAAGCGCAACGGCCATTACTATCACATTCGAAGGAACTCTTGAATCCGCAGATGTGGTGAGTGGACCTTACGCTGCAGTGGCAGGAGCAACCAGTCCTCGGGTGATTACGCTGCCTCCGACCGGTGCGGCTAAATTCTACAGAGCTAAAAAGTAATAACTCTTAAATAAACACGAAGAGACCGGACGCAAGTCCGGTCTCTTTTTTTGCATGCGACCGGGATTCGTTTCGATGATGCCCGGGATTTGGATACTGTTCGAAGGGAATCGAAGAATTCCGCAAATCAGAATCGAACCCTTAACCCTGCCTTTGCCGCATAGGTTGCGCCCAAATCTACTTTGATTTGGTGGCCTGGATCGCCAAACTCCATCGCTTTGTTGTACTGCCAATCGGCACCCAGGAACGCACCCAGGTATCGGGAGAATTGATAATTCGCTCTGAGTTCGAAATAAACCCCCGGTTCCCAGTCGGCTGCCGTCCGAGTCACCGGTCCTGAGTTGAGGGCGGGCACGTTGGGATTTGCGAACGCAGTTGTTTCGCTGTAATTCAAAGTCGCATCCACATAAACTGCAGAATAACCCAATCCGATGCCGGCGCTAAAACGTCTGGTTATATCAAAATCCAAAGAGGGACCAATCTTGAGACTTTGCAAAGTCGTTTCCAATCTTCCTTGAAAAAGAGTGCTTGCTGCGGATGAAACCACACTTTGATTGTTTTTGTTCAAATCGATCAATGGTCCGGGACCCACGGACGTTCCCGCGTAAGGCGCCAATGGTGGGACGATACCGTTGATTGAGTATGTGTCGACCGTATATGTGGTTGTGCCGATTGCGCCAAAATCCATATTTTGAGAAGAGCGGGAATAACCATATCCCATTTCAAACCCAGGCCGAGCCGGCCTGCTCAAAAACTTAAACGGCGAGAATTGATATCCCCCGACTACTTCTCCGCCGAGAGCCGGGTTTCCCATGGCCAGGTCATGATCTCCCACCGCAGGGACTGCGTCGAAGCGATGAGTTGTCAAATCTGTCCCTGCTATCTGGCTGGAAGCGTTATAACCCCAATTCCACGTCTTGCCGGAAGCAGTCCCGCCGTTATCGGCGAGAACATAGCCGTCGTTATAAACTCCTGGTGGAAGCAGAGGATTTGCGGCATGCAGGCTTGCCTTTACGTTAAAGCGTGCGACCGCGTCCGCACGGATGAACCAGCCGCTCGTATCGTCGGTGTCAAAATCTTCTGCGTATGTTTTTGTTCTAACACCTGCGATCAAAGTCAGAGCGAGAATCAACCTCGGATTTTTTGAGACTGGAGTTTTCATGAAATATATCAGGAATCGTTAAGGTTGGTCGCTAAGCACCCGGTAGAATCGCGAGCCGTTCAAAGGCGGCGAAACGGTTTTTGGGGGACCGTTGTCTATCCATTGAATTCGGCTGCCCGTGCCGACGGTTGGTGGAAAAACTATTTGGCCGGTTGCCAGGCCAGCCGGTGTATCAGCATACTGAAGGTAATAATGCATGCCGAGCACAGTGGAGAATTCCACGAGGAATGAGTTGCTTGAATAAAGGCTGCGATCTATCGACAATGTCGTAAGCACCGTGCTGGGGAGGACAGCGATAAAGGGATCCGTAAGGAAGAGGGAGTATTGTGGTGTCGGCCTGGTTCGATGATCTGTCACGTAATACTCAATTGTCATTCTCCGTGATTCGCCGGGTAGAAGGTTGTTGATTTGGGAAAATGCAAAGAAAGCATTCGTAATTGAGTAGTCCAGGCTGCAGTTTTCATTTCCACAGGCCAAATAACTGTCAAAACCACCAGGTCCGATCGGGATCGGGCAATTGCAATCGATTTCAATTAACGGATCACCATAGGGCAGATTCGTCTGGCTTCCCTGCGCGTTAAAAAAAGTGATCGCGTTCGAGGCCAGATCGACGCCTGGATTTAGCGCCAGAATGTCCAAATTGGTCATTGTGGCCGAGCCCGGATTGCTCACCAGCAATTGATGCTCAAATAATCCAGATTGGGGGTTAAGAGTCGGCGCCGTTGTGACGGGTAGAAACTCCGGCAACACGTTCGCGGCGAGGTTTAGGATTTGGCCATTGGTGCTCACTGCTGCAATGGGAATCGGCGAGGAGGAGAATGAGATCCGGGCCTGCACCGGATCGTGTCCCGCAGCTAAATTGAAACGGATCAGGCCTACCCACTGATATCCGGCAGGAAACATTTGACGATCCGGCAAACTGAGAGCAATCCCAATGGAACCGGAGTGGGTGGTGTCGGAAGTCACGGCTGCATTCGTTTCACCAACCGAAAACACCGGATTCGAAAGAATATTCGTATCGTAGTTTAGAGAAAATGAGATGGAGCTCTCCCGTCCGTTGCTCCTGAAAGTGATTGGAATACCCACCTGGGAATCAATTTGCACGATCCGCCCGGTACCTAACCGCCTCACGATATTCGTTTGAACGGAGAGCACAGCATTTGAGCTCGTGACGCTTCCCGCAGAGTTCGCCACAATTACCGAGAAATAGCCGGACTCTGTTAAAGCAAGGTTTGTGAGAAGCAGTGACGCATTCGTTTGCAGGTTTAATGGATTGCCATTGAATAGCCATTGGAAATTCAAGGGGAAGCCGGTCGCGGTCACGTTCAGACTGATGTCTTCATTTGTGGCTGCGATGGCGTTGGCCGGCTGTTGAATGATCGTTGGTGCGACAATGCTGGAAACTGCAATATTATCCACCGGTTGCTGGGCCTCGGCGCTTCCGCAATGCAGCAGGTGAACGGATACCAACAGCAGGATGGAAAACTTCGAGAAAGAAAAAGTCGATGAATTCATGT
>JAQGOX010000343.1 GCA_028293365.1 Verrucomicrobiales bacterium
CGGCAGCATTTTCCTATTGTCACCGTCCAAATTCCGATTGTGATGCGTACTCGTGCCATAATGTACGATGTGGTCTAACCATGCTTAGAGCCTGGATTCCTGAGTATTGTCGCAGTGTAAATCCGAGATCACCGCATCCCAGCGTTGCGCGTCAAGGGCCTCTTTCAGTTCGCATTCAGTTTGAACGCGGCGCATCCTGGGGCAGAAACCCTGTCGCTGCGGAACCCCGGCAATCAGTTGAGCGTCAAGTTCGGAATCTTCAATAACCAAGAGCTGGAGAGGAACTTTCATCGGAAAAGGGGGACCGCACAATTATTACCCGCGCATTAGGTCGAAGAGCGCCGCACCAAGGCGGTTGCGCCTTGTGCAAGCAGGGGAGTCGCGTTGTTCACTGCTCAGCCTACTCGCGACGACCACTTAATGCAATTAAAAGGAATAAAGGCCGCACGTGATTTCTCTGAACTTCTTCTGAGTCGTGAAGAGTGGTTTCAAGAGATTACACAATTGCACGAGTGGGCCAGGTTTCAATTTGCGTGAAGGTTGGCTCCCGATTGGAATTGAATGTGCCACAATGCCTCACATCATTGGAGTTAACTGCGCCACAATGCCCATAATGTCGCAGCGGGCTGCTGTTGCAATGCTGCGGAAAGTCCTCGGGGGAAACAGCTTCGTCCCAATCCTGTCACTGGCACCTCGTAAGCTATTTAATCGCGCATCGAATATGCAATTTGAAAGAACATCATTCTTAAAGGGAAAAAAATGGCCTGCCAAGAACTAGATCGAGCGAATGATTCCGACGGAGACCAGCATCCGGAATTTGGGTGGACACAGGGGGAAGGCGGCCAGCGATTGCAGCAAGTTCTGGACAACGTGTTTGCCTTTGTGGGCTTGGTTTCGACGAAAGGTGTTCTGCTCGAAGCCAATCGCACGCCGTTGGAGGTCGCGGGATTGCAACGCGAAGAGGTCATCGGAAAACCGTTCGCCGAAACCTATTGGTGGTCCTTTTCGCCGGAGGCTCAGCAACGGCTTCAAGCCGCGGTGCGCCGCGCCGCTCAAGGCGAAAGCGTGCGCTTCGACACGCCGGTTCGCGTCGCCGAGGGACAATTCATCAGCATTGATTTCAGCCTGCGCCCGCTGTTCGACGCCGGCGGACGGGTGACTGAATTGGTCGCCTCCGCCGTGGATATCACGGAGCGCAAACAGGCGGAAGCCACGTTGCACGATAGCGAGGAGCGTTTTCGCCAGGTGGTCGAGAACATTCGCGAGGTTTTTTGGATGTGCGACAGGGACACCCAACAAGTCCTGTACGTGAGCCCTGGCTACGAACAGGTCTGGGGACGTCCGTCCTCGGAGCTTTACAAGACTCCGGGAGCCTGGACCGAAGCCATTCATCCTGAAGACCGTGAGCGCGTGCTGGCCGCGATCAACGTCAAACTGGCGGGCGGCAGATACAACGAGGAATACCGCATCATCCGGCCGGACGGCTCGGTTCGCTGGATTCTGGACCGCAGCTTTCCGGTGAAGGGCGAAAACCACGGCTCACACCGGATCGTTGGGATCGCGGAAGACATAACCGAGCGCAAGCAGGCGGAAGAAAAATTTCTTCGCGCGCAACGCGTTGAGACGATTGGCGCACTTACCGGCGGGATTGCGCACGACCTGAACAATTTACTCGCACCGATCATGATGTCCGCACCCCTGCTGCGACAGGGAATGACGCCGGAGGCGATGGAAAAGTTGCTCAACACCATCGAAACCTGCGCGCAGCGCGGGTCCGATTTGGTCAGGAAATTGTTGACCTTCGGACGCGGCGCCGAGGGGAGGCAAAAATCGGTTCATCCCAAACAACTCATTGAGGAAATGGCGAAGCTCATTCGGGTGACGTTCCCGAAAAACATCGAGTTGAGTTTCCAAGTGCCCGCTGATCTTTGGCCAGTCAGTGCCGATGCCACGCAGCTCGACCAAGTATTGCTGAATCTTTGCGTTAACGCCCGCGATGCCATGCCCGACGGCGGCAGGCTGGCCCTCTGCGCTGTAAATGTGAGGCTGGGCGAACAACCCGCCAGCATTGTTCCTGATGCCAAGCCCGGACCGTATGTGATGATTCAACTGACCGACTCTGGCCATGGCATCCCGCGCGAAATCACGGACAGAATTTTTGATCCGTACTTCACCACCAAAGAGCCCGGCAAAGGCACCGGCCTCGGCCTGGCCACCGTAATGGGTATCGTAAAAAGCCACGGCGGTTTCGTGGAGGTGCGCAGCGAGGTCAACCAAGGCAGCACCTTCACCATTCACCTGCCCGCAATGCCCGGCAACGATGACGACGTCTTCGGGCCAGCAGGGAAAGGGGTTTACAAAAGGTAAAACAAAGTTAACAAAGGGGGACATGAAAAAGCGGTTTACAGGAGGCAACTGAGGGAACGGAGGTTGGGGGGGCGGGCTGCAGGAATTTTGGAATTATCTCGCGCAGAGTCGCCGATGCGCTGGGAAAATAGTAGGAGAAAGGCTTTTGCGATGTTATAAAGTTACAATTACGTTTTCACCGGGTATGAGCATATCATTTAGCGGGGGTACTATCGTTATAGCGATGCAGACGAGTGTAGACGCTGTCCACACAACCACGTTTTACACCATCTCAGTGGGGTATTTACTAGTCCCAATAGCCATTGTCGCCCTCGTTACCGTCTTTATCTGGCTCAGCGGCCGCAGCCGTTCAAATTAGGACACTCATTGCGGCGCGCCTTCGCCTCATCTTGAACCCGAATTGGAATAACAGATTCCGGGATTCTCAAGTTTCATGTAACTTTGGTCCGCAGCTCCAGAAGAAAACGGATGGAAGGTCATGAATTCGATACAGAAATCCCCGAGCTGAATGGATTATTACGCAGGATTGGTCGCCTTGGGACGGAAGGAAACGGAATTGAGATTCCGACGAAGAACGATCCGGCCAAACTGGCACTGGCCACACTTGATGCGGTTGTCAGGGGTGAACGCAGTGAAGGAGAAATTGAAGGAGGCGCATCCAGAGGCGAATGAAGTGCTGAACACGGAACTGGAGAAGGCGACGGATGCGGAGCATCGGGGTTAATGGCGGCGAGGAGGGGGCTGTGAATTTTGGGGGAGGAGGATTAGACTGGTTTTACAAATCATCTCAGGCGCTCTTTCATTTGCACGAGAGTAGCAGC
>JAQGOX010000368.1 GCA_028293365.1 Verrucomicrobiales bacterium
CGAATCTGACGGGAACGGCCTGGTTCAGTTCCGGTGAGCGAGAGATTGCCAGCGTCTCGCCGGATGGAATTGTACGCGGACTAAAACCGGGCAAGGCTGTCATAACCGCCAGAATTGCGAGCCGCCGACTTTCAATGGCAGTTACGGTGACCCCTGCCCCAGCCGAGAAACCACTCAGTTTCGTAAATGACGTTCTTCCGGTCATGAGCAAAGCCGGATGCAACGCCGGTAGCTGCCATGCGAAACCGGATGGTCAAAATGGATTCAAACTCTCGGTCTTCGCCTACGATCCAAAATCAGACTACAGCCAGATTGTTAAAGGCGATCGTGGCCGCCGCATTTTTCCCAGCGCTCCCGAGGAAAGCTTGATTCTGAAGAAACCGACCCTGGCGATCGACCACGAGGGTGGACAACGATTCGAACCCGGCTCGGAATCGTATAACACGATTCTCGCATGGATCAAACAGGGAATGCCCTTTCGGCAAACGAACGATGCCTCACTCGTTGAAATCAAAGTATACCCGCACGAACGTCGCTACCAGAAAAGTGGCATCCAACCCCTGCTCGTGCAGGCGCGCTACTCGGATGGCTCGCTCAAAGATGTGACCGGTCTCTCCGATTTCGTTTCGAACGACAAGGAGATCGCGAAAGTGGATGAGCACGGCATCGTCCAGGTCGGAACTGCGAGCGGTGAAGGAGTCGTGATCGCGCGGTTCATGGGAATGGTTGACTTCACGCGTGTCACTGTGCCGGCGGACAAGATTTTGCCCGACGCGGTTTACACGTCGCTTCCCGTCAATAATCCGATCGATAAACTTGTCTATACGCGACTCAAAACACTTGGTTTCAGTCCCTCCGACGATTGCACCGATGCCGAGTTTATTCGACGCGCCTCCCTGGATGCCATCGGCACTCTGCGAAAACCGTCGGAAGTACGGGAATTCCTGGCTGACCAGTCGCCGGATAAGCGCACAAAACTCATCGATCGACTACTGACCGACCCGGCTTTCGGCGATTATTGGGCAATAAAGTGGGGCGACCTAATTCGCCCAAATCCGACCCGGGTCGGAGTAAAGCCTGTCTATCTGCTCGACCTTTGGCTGCGAGACAGCTTTCGCGCCAATAAACCGTACGACCAATTAGTTCGCGAACTGCTTACGTCCGAGGGAAGCACCCACCAATATGGACCGATAGCAATCTTTCGGGATAAACGGGAGCCGGTTGATGCCACCGCCTTCGTCAGCCAGATATTCCTGGGCGTTCGCATGGAATGCGCCAAGTGCCATCATCATCCAAATGAGAAATGGTCGCAGACCGATTACTTCCAATTCGCGGCGTTCTTCGGGAATCTGAAGCACAAAGGCCAGGGCATTTCTCCACCAATATCGGGCGAAGCCGAATTCATTTGGAACGGTCCGGGAGGCGAGGTCAGGCACCCCGTCTCGAACGAAGTAATGAAACCAAAGCCACCGGATGGACCCGCGCCTGAATTGCTCACGGGAGATGATCCACGTGCGGCACTAGCCGACTGGATGACCCGCCCGGACAATCCATTTTTTGCCCGCGCGATTGTCAACCGCATCTGGTCGCAATATTTCGGGCGTGGAATCGTGGAGCCGGTGGATGACTTTCGCGCTTCCAACCCGCCAACCAACGAACCGCTGCTCGACTGGCTTGCGCATGATTTCGTCCAAAACGGCTACGACCTGAAGCATCTCATGCGCACGATCATGCAATCGCACGTCTATCAGCTCAGTTCGACGCCCAATCAGCAGAATATTTCCGACACAAAGAACTTTTCACGTGCGTATCGACGCCGGCTTCCCGCCGAAGTGCTTCTGGACGCGGTTTCGGACGTGACCGGCGCGAGCGAAACATTTCAGGGATTGCCAGCAGGCGCCCGGGCCTTGCAAACCTGGAACCATAAACTTGAATCCGAATTTATGGACGCCTTCGGACGTCCAAACTCCAGCGCCGAGTGTCCATGTGAGCGGGACACTAAAACCAGCGCTGTTCAGGCGTTGCACTTAATGAACTCAAATCAGTTGCAGGCCAAGATCGACAAGCCCGATGGCCGCGCCCGGAAACTGGCGGAAAGCAAGGAATCGGAGCCCGATATCATCAACGATCTATACATTGCCACCTTGAACCGCATGCCAACCGCGGACGAAACAACCACAGCCGAAAAAGCGTTCACCGCACCGGAGGCAACTCGCAAAACCGCCGTTGAAGACTTAATGTGGGCGTTGATAAATTCCGCTGAGTTTGTTTTTAATCATTAAAGAGCCATAAACGATACCAGACTTCGAAAAAGCCGAAACCTATTAGAACTTAGAGAATGAAAATTGAAGAAATTAAGCGCGCTATGCACCAGCGACCCTTTCAGCCTTTTATTGTTCATATCGCGGATGGAGGCGCACTTTTGGTGGAACACGAAGATTTTGTTTCAGTTTCTAAAACCGGCCGCAAACTCGTCATTTTCGAAGGTGAGGACTACCATGTGTTGAACCCGACAATGATCACGCGCCTGCAAGTGCCAGGAACGGAAAAGCCTGCGTCATAAAACTCAACATCAAAAGACCCCATCCATGAACAAATATTTGAATCGCAATTGCGCTGGGATGCCGCGACGCGACTTTTTGCAGATCGGGCTGGGGGCGATGATGGGGTTGGGTTTTGCGGACGTGCTGCGTTGCCGGGCCGCAACCGCTTTGGCGAACGGCAAATCAAGTCCTGACCAGGTCAATTGTATATTAATCTGGCTCGATGGTGGTCCCACTCATTACGAGAGCTTTGATCCCAAGCCGGACGCTCCGAAGGAAATCCGGGGAGAGTTCAAACCGATCAGCACCTCCGTTCCGGGAATTCAATTCTGCGAAATCGTTCCAAATCTGGCCAAAGTCGCCCACAAAATGACGGTGATTCGATCGATTCATCATAAAGATCCGAATCACGGCGGCGGTAATCATTATATGATGACTGGCGCCCCCACCCCGGTCCCGGTTGGGTGCGGCGCCTCCGTTACCTTCCATCCTTCATTTGGCTCGGTAGTTTCCTGGAAACGTGGAATTCACGGAGGGCTTCCGGCATACATGAGCACTCCAGATATGACGCGCTCCGGAGGCCCCAATTTCCTTGGCGCTGAACATGCCCCGTTCGTTATTGGAGGCTATCCGAACAGCAAGAATTTTAAGGTTCGCGACGTCGTCCTCCCGAATGACATTAGCGAAGGCCGGGCAAAGAGCCGTGAACGATTGCGCGAGTCGCTCGATCATCTGACACGCATTCGCGAAAAAGCCGCCGAGGATCCTGCAGTGGGATTTGACAGCTTTTATCAGCAAGGGATTGACCTCGTAACATCTCCAAAAGCACAGGCAGCGTTCGATATTTCCCACGAACCTGAGAAAACGCGTGACGCCTATGGCCGCAACGATTTCGGACAGCGCCTGTTGCTTTGCCGCCGGCTCGTCGAAGTCGGTGTTTCGTTTGTGACCTGCCAATATGGGGGCTGGGACCATCACGAAAAACTTTTCAGCGCGCTCAAAGACACCCACATGCCGAAATTCGATCAAGGAGTCGCAGCCTTGATCAATGATTTGGACGAGCGAGGCCTGCTCGATTCCACTTTGGTCATCGCGCTCGGAGAATTCGGACGGACCCCCAAGGTAAATGAAAAAGGAGGCCGGGACCATTGGCCGCATGCCATGTCAGTCCTTATGGCAGGGGCCGGCACGCCTCGAGGAGCGGTCATTGGTGCAACCGACGTGAAAGGTTATTACGCTTCGGAAAATGTGCATTCCCCTGAGGATTTCGCCTCAACTCTTTACACCAAAATGGGCATCGACCCTCACCAGGTTCTCCATTCGACGAGCGGGCGCCCCGTTCAATTGGTCAACGGCGGCAACCCGATCAAGCAATTATTCGCGTGAGCCGCGATGCGCACGGCAGCTCGCCGGGTTTTTTAACAGGCAGGTTCAGTTGCGGCTGGTGCACGATCCTGATCTTCGCGCTCCTTGCGTGTGAGCATTGCCTGGCCGGTGTCCCGACCCTCGAATATCTTTTTCCAATCGCCTTTGGACGTGGAACCAAAGAAACCGTCACCTTCGGCGGAAAATTCGATCCCTGGCCTCCGGCGGTTTGGACCGATTGTTCCGGAATCACTTTTGCAGCAACGACCAACAGTGGAAAATTCTCGGTTGAGGTTTCCAGGGAGGCTCCAATCGGTCCTCATCTCCTCCGGCTATACAATGCGGAAGGCGCTTCCACCCCCCATATCTTCTTAATCAAAAGCCTTGCCGATGTGCCCGAAAAAGAACCGAACGACAGCGTCCAAGAGGCCCAACCAATTGATAAATTACCGGCAAGCATCGGCGGACGACTCGAAAAAGGTGGTGATGTCGATACGTTTGCGCTGCAGCTTGAGGCTGGTAAATGGTTCATCGCAAAGGTCGATGCCTATTCGTTAGGTTCGCCCATAGACCCAGCGTTGCACCTATTGAATGAAAACGGAGTCCGAGTCGCCTTCGCTCACGACGATGGACCAAGGTTCGATCCAGTTCTCGCTTACAATGTAAAGAAATCGGGCAGGTACTTTTTGGAAATCGCCGGATTTGTTAATCCCCCCGCTGCAGACATCCGTTATGCAGGAGGTCCGGCCACAATCTACGAACTCGCGCTAACGCAAGGGCCCTACATAAAGCAACTATTTCCTCCCGGCATCCAAAAAGGGAAGATCGCCGAATTGCAGCCTTCAGGCTGGAATCTTGAAGGATCGCATCCTGTTCCAATAGATACACGCTCAGCGACCAACGAACATCTGTTTATTGAAATAACAACTCCTGAGAGCCGAATTCCGATCGTCATAACCGATGTGAACGAAGTGATCGAAGCCGAGCCGAATAACACAGCCACGAACGCGCAGAAAATAACGCTCCCCTGCATTGTCAACGGTCGCATTAATCCGCAACGTGACGAGGACCGCTTCCAATTCAACGCCAGCAAAGGGGATCGGATCTATTTACAACTGGAATCAGGCAACATCGGCTTTTCGCTGGAGCCCCTTTTGCGGATCGAAGACAGCGCTGGGCAGCAACTTGCTCCAGAAGATCGCAACAACACCGAATCAAAGATGGGTTGGACCGCTCCGACGAACGGCCTCTACATCGTTGCAGTGAGCGACCTTTTTCATCGTGCCGGAGACGATTATGGCTATCGATTATTCATCGGGCCCGCAAAACCGGACTTTCGCGCGACAGTCGCACAGGATTCCGTCCGGCTGATCAGTGGTGAAACCAACGAACTTAAAATCAATGTCACACGAGTGAACAATTATACAAACGCGCTCGCGATCGCAGTGCCAGGTTTGCCAGAGGGCGTGACAACGAAGCCTTCAGAAGTACCAGCGAACAACGGCGAGGTTTCCCTCTCGTTTCTCGCATCAACAAATTCGGTTCTCACAAATTTGCCCATCCGAGTCATCATCCATTCAACCAATGGAGCAGAGTATAAAGCACACCCTGCGACATTCGAAATCCGAGGCAAAGAGGCTGCCGGGGACCGTCTCATTAACGACGTCGATCAGTTATGGCTGACGATCACTCCCAAACCGCCCGTAATCCCGGCAAAGGCCCCGGAGAAAAAGTAACGTTGATCGTTCTTCTGTTCTTCTGATGAAAGAGCGGCTTGAACCTTCAGCTTGATGAAAGCCCCTTAGGAATGAATCGCCTTTTTCAAGCAGTTCATGAGCGCCTGCTGAGTGAATGGCTTGGGCAAGAGTTCTTTAACGCCGACAGCACTCAAGTCTTCCACTGGGAGATTGCCGGCAAAACCCGTAACCAGGATTACAGGTATATTTGGCGCAACCCTTTTGATTTCCTGAGCGACCGTAAGCCCCGTCATCTTCGGCATCGTAAGGTCAGTAACCACGGCGGCAAACCTCGCGGGATTAACCTGAAACTCTTGCAACGCCTCAATTGGAGAGTCGAAAACGACCGGATCATATCCATTTTTCCGAAGAAGACCTTCGACTATGCGACATATACTCGGTTCGTCATCGATGAAGAGCACCACTTCTCCGTTACCGCCTCCCGGATTGGAACCGACAGGCGCCAGGGTGGGGCCAGTTTTCACCGCGGGAAAGTAAAGCTCAAAGGTCGATCCATGGCCAAGCTGGCTTTGCACAAAGATCGCACCGTCGTGAGCCTTAATAATCCCGTGAACGACAGAAAGTCCCAGACCAGTCCCTTCGCCGATCGGCTTGGTAGTGAAAAAGGGTTCGAACACGCGGTCCACCACCTCAGGGAGCATCCCTTCCCCACTGTCAGTGACGGTAATTTTCAAATATCTTCCGGGTGCCAAACCGGGTATTGTCAGTATCGAACCGGATTCCACTGTTTCTGACGAAAGGCCTACATCCAAAACGCCCCCACATTGTCGCATCGCGTGCGAAGCATTCGTCGCCAGGTTCATCATCACCTGATAAATCTGACTGGAGTCGGCCAGAATTTGCGGCAAGCTGTCGGGAATTGTAGTACGGATTTCAATCGTAGAGGGTAATCCTGCGCGCAGGAGTTTCACCACTTCCAGCACAACCTGCGAAACATCCAAAGCTTTCCGCTCCGGATCTTTGCGGCGACTAAAAGTTAATATTTGGCGCACCAGGTCTGCGGCGCGATTGGCCGCTTTCATCGCACCATCGAGGCGTTCCTGTGAGCGCGCCCCAGGCGGCTGGTCCATGGAGGCAAGTTCAATATTGCCGAATATCAAGGCCAAAATATTATTGAAATCGTGGGCAATCCCTCCGGCCAATGTCCCAAGAGCCTCCATTTTTTGCGACTGCCGCAGCCGAGTCTCAGCCAGCGCCTGCGCGGCCGCCCTTTCCCGCCGCTCAGTGACATCGCGCAGTATAACAACGGCTCGATCTTCACCAGATGAGGTGCGAAAACGTCGAGCCGAAGTTTCAAGCCAGCGCCACGATCCATTTTGATGAAGGTAACGATGCGTTGCGGATCCGCCTGGTCCCGCGAAAAACTTCCGCACATCATCCGCATCGTCCGGATGGATAAGGTCGAGAGTGTTTCTCTTTAGAAGTTGAAATGGGTCATGTCCAAGAACCGTTTTAAAGTTCGGACTTGCGTAGTGAAATTTTCCTCCTACACCGATCTCGGCTATCAAATCCGTGGAATTTTCAACCAGCAGGCGAAAACGCTCTTCACTCTCAGCAAGTGCTGATTCAATTCTACTTTTTTCCGCCTCCTTCTCGCCGGCTTCCACGGCGAAGCCAAGATTTTCAGCGAGGCGTTGCAACAGTTGGATCTCCTCCGCCTGAAAAACGTCAATCTGACTCGCATAAAAAACCAAAACACCGGTCTTTTTTCCGGATACCACGATTGGAAAGGCAGCGCAGGACCGGTATCCACGTTTCAATGCGGCTTCTTTCGTCACAAAAGTCGCATCTTCCTGTATATTATTGGTAACCGCCGGACAACCGGTCCGAAACGCACGCCCCGCAGGACCGTGTCCTTTCGGATAGGTGTCAACCGGAATCGTAAAATCAGTTAGATAGCCATCAATTCTTCCAGCGGCGGCAACCGGCTTCAGTTCGGCTGTTTCAGTATTGAAGAGTCCCACCCATGACATCTCCAGCAATGCGTCCTCCACTGCAATCTGGCAAGCCTCTCGAAATAATTCCGGAGGTGGGCGATGATGCAAAATAGCATCATTCATCCGACTGGAAAAACGATAGAGGCGTTGCAGCCGGGATAACTGGTTTTCGCCGAGTTTTCGACTGGTTATATCGGTGGCGATTCCAGCCAATCGATAGATCACACCCGTATTATTATAAATTGGAAATCCGCGATCATGAATCCAACGAACGGCTCCATCCGGCCGGATAATTCGGTATTCAACATCGGAAAATCCCGATTTCTGGCGTCGATGAAGAGTCTCTTGAAGCATCGCGCGATCTTCCGAATGCACGCATTCACTCCAGGAAACAGGCTCCTTAATTAAGGATTCACACGATCGACCCCAGATTTTCTCATAAGCGGCGCTAACGTACAGGACTTTTTCACTCGCGATATCCAGCATCCAAAACACCTCCTGGACGTTTTCCGCGAGCTGACGAAATCGTTCTTCACTTTCCCGCAGCCGCCCTTCTGCCTCAATCATGCGGGTAACATCACGCGTAACTGCGAGCACCTCGATTTTAGAGGAGCCATCCCTGAGGACAACCATGTGCGATTCCAGCCAGCGTTGATTCCCGGCGAGAGTTAGAACCTCGTATTTGCAACCAAATCCTCCCGAAGAAAGAGCACTGGAAAAACAAAGGCGAACCTGTTCGTGATCCGCTGGAACGATGAAGTCAAATATTGAACGACCGATGACCTCCGCGGGTGTAGCAGCCTCCAAAATGGAGAGGCCCGCGGGATTCATTTGTAGAATTCGCGCCGAATCGTCCAGAATTTTTACGCATTCTGGTTCAGCTTTGAAAATAGCGGCAAATCGAAACCCACCGCGATCCTGTAATTCTCCAGCAGGGAAATCGTCCGACATAACGCAACACCCACAGGTGGAATCCGGTCCCGTCTCCGGGGCCAGCCGCCTAACCCTTTTTCCTCCGGTTCTTAAGGTGGCATAAGGCGATGCGTTGAGCAATAGGGATCGCCTGCTTCCGGGCGTTCAAAAATCGAACGCCGGGTATAGTGCTGTATTAATCTTATCGGCGATTAAGGTGGATGAAAGAATAAGGTCCAGCAGCAGGACTTAAAATTTTTCACATCAAACCGCGACTGCAGAGGTGCAATTTGATCAATTCCTCAAACGCGCCCAGATACGGTTGCAGATCTACTGACCGAATATTCTGAATTTTCTCTTCCAATCTTGCGCGGTGCTCTTCCCATTCCTGGATAAAATGTTCCTGGCAACCTGCATTCTCAAGAATCGTCATGATTTCGTGAGCCGGAAGCGAGGAGAGTTCGACTGGCTGAAGGATGCCACGATTAATCGCATGGGAAAAAACTCCACTGGAAAAATCCCGATCCAGAACTTCGCGCTCCCAGGTCGTAATCATATTGCCAATTCGGCCCATGCGTTGCGCATGCCAAAATACTTCCCGGGCTATTCCCAACTCATTCAGATCAAATGAAGGCGAGGCGCACAGATCCAGCGTCGCCATAAAAATGATCTGCATGTTATGAGGCTGGTACAAATCATGCTCGATCGTATTTAGAAGCGAAGGTTGCTGATTGATAATAAGCGCGTAACGCATCGCATTGAGCGTCTGCTGATTATCGAATCTGAGCAGATGCTCGAAATTGCTGAATTTAGGATACGTCCGGCAACGGCTCCAAACCTCCGACCAAATCGTGGCAATAACTTCTCCATAGGCGCGGCGACGCTCATCCCAGGGAAACAATCGTTCTCCAGACCACTCGTCGTTGGCGAGGGCAATGGCCGATTCCAGCATTTCGCGATCCTGCTCGCGGTCTGCGATATCATCCATCAGAGTTCCAAAAAGAATGCTTAGCATTTTCGTCTCGATGACATGCTGTCGCAACTCTTTTGAAACTGAAGGTAACGTGGTCATTCCGACGCCTTTAAGACACCATTGCCACAAAAACCGTCCGCGCTGGCCTCGTTTTTCGTAATTCTCGATCCATTGCATGAGATAAGGGCTAAACTGCACGGCTTTAACCTCCTCCGCGAGGCGGAGCAATTCCTCAGGCCTTACATTTAGGGTTGCCTCCACGCCGCCGTCACCGAGCGACTGGTCCAGGAGTGATTGCCGTGATTTGGCTGCAAGAATAGGTTGCGAAACAGTCATAGGCGCTAATTTTCTAAAGAGTTATCGGCGTGTGAGCGAAGAACTTAAGTGTTGAAAGTTTGGACATGTCTCCGCTTTCCGCTAAAGTCGCACGAATTCCAGCCGATACAGCCTCCGCTGCCTGCACCATCGGGAATCCACCGGCCTTGAATCGGGGGATCATCTCAAGTGAAGGGAGCGCACTATGAGGACATTTGAAAAATATGACACTGGCCCCAAGCCAGTTTTATCGAAGCTCCGATGAACGCGAACCCTCTCCCATACCGCTCCCCGAGAAAGTGGCGCCGAATCTTGCGAAGGAATCTCCTGGCAAGCGCGTCAATGTTGCTGGGCAGCGCCTTTGCAGCGGAACCTGCGGTTAACCAACCCGACGCTGGCAGTAAGGTCATGGATTTGAGCATTGAGGAGTTAATGCGCATTGAAGTAACCTCGGTTTCGAAGAAAAAGGAGCAACTGTCTGACGCAGCAGCCGCGATTTTCGTCATCACACAAGATGATATACGACGCTCGGGAGCGACCAGCATCCCTGAAGTTCTACGTCTCTCACCAGGTTTGGAGGTCGCACGCCAGGATTCGCACACGTGGGCTGTCAGCTCGCGCGGATTCAATGACGAATTTGCCAACCAGCTTTTGGTTTTAATCGATGGTCGCAGCGTTTACACGCCTTTGTTCGCGGGAGTTTACTGGGACGTTCAGGATTTAATCCTCGAAGATGTCCAGCAAATAGAAGTAATCCGCGGTCCCGGCGCCACATTGTGGGGAGCTAATGCCGTCAACGGCGTCATTAATATAACTACCAAAAGCGCCAAAGACACGCAGGGTGTATTATTGACCGGCGGCGCCGGCACTGAAGAACAGGGTTTTGGAGCCCGCTACGGTGGAAAAGTGGGCGAAAACGGATACTACCGTGTATATGGAAAATGGTTCAACCGCGATGAATCTGTGTTGCAGGACGGCTCAGAATCCAACGATGTCTGGCAGATGGAGCGCGGTGGTTTCCGCTATGATTGGACTCCTACCGAACAAAACTCGCTGACGCTGCAAGGAGATATTTATGCGGGCACTCTGGATCAATCGGTAACGGAAGCCGCTTTCACTCCACCCTACAGTTCGCGTAACATAAACGATGTCAACGTATCTGGTGGCGATCTCCTGGGACGTTTCAGCCACTCTTTCTCGGACACTTCAGAGATTGCACTTAAACTCTATTACGACCGAACCGAACGGGACCGAGTGGTATTCCGAGAGGCGCGCGACACATTCGACGTCGATTTACAGTACCATTTTCAGTGGGGTTCCCGTCAAGATATAGTCCTGGGTGCAGGCTACAATTTAACCGCGGACAATCTGGATAATCGTTTTACGGTAAGTTTCGATCCAACCAGTCGCACGGATTCTTTGTACAGCGGATTTTTCCAGGATGAAATCTCCATTATTCCGGACCGGCTGAAGCTTACTCTGGGATCAAAACTTGAACATAACGATTACACTGGCTGGGAAATTCAACCAAGCGGCCGGCTTTCCTTAAAAATAACCGACAAACAAACCGCCTGGTTCGCCGCTTCCCGAGCGATCAGCACCCCATCGCGAGCGGAAAGTGATATCAGAATTAATCAGCTTGCATATCCTCCGGGAACATTCGGACCGGGTACGCCGGCGGCTTTGGTTTCTCAATTCGGAAGCACTTCCATTGACTCGAAGGAATTAGTTGGTTTTGACCTGGGCTATCGTATTCAGGCGCATGACAAGCTGACCGTCGATCTGGCGACGTTTTATAATATTTACGATCGTCAACGTTCAATTGACGCAGGAACGCCTTATCCGGAACTAACACCGGTTCCGCATATTGTAGTGCCCTTCACTATCGGAAACTTAATGGAGGGAGAAAGCTACGGATTCGAAATCTCCACCACCTGGCAAGCGACCGATTGGTGGCGTTTGCGCGCTAATTATAGCTTCCTCAAGTTGCAATTACATCTCAAAGACGGCAGCCTGGACCCGTTCAATCTCGAAGGAGCTGAACAGGACAGCCCGGTAAACCAAGTGGGAGTTCGTTCTTATATGGACCTTCCCCAACATTTGGAATTTGACGCCGGAATACGCTACGTAGATTCACTCGATAATCGAGGCGTCCCAAGCTATGTCGTCGGAGACGTCAGGCTCGGATGGCGGCCGAACAAAAACTGGGAATTTTCCATCACGGGACAGAACCTTGCGGGTACTCACAAGGAGTTCGCGCCTTCCTACATTCAAACGCAGACCACAAAGGTGGAAACGAGCGTTTTTGCGAAGGTTACGTATCGTTTTTAACGGCAGCGCCTGAAATGACTACACCCAAGGTCAAATGCGTTTAAACCCAGGAGCAAAAATACCTGCCAGCCTTGTCCTGCGCCTCCGCGCCAGTTGGCTTTTTTCTGCGGTCCTTGGCCTCGTCATGGTGTTCGCGCCATTGACCCGTTCTCAGGATTCCGTCGCCTCGGAGGATGAGGTCAAAGCCGCGTTCACCTACAATTTTGCAAGATTCGTGGAGTGGCCGGCCAGCGCGTTCAAGAACGACTCTACCCCGATCTCTCTTGGCGTCGTCGGCAACGAGGAGTTCGCCGATAAACTCGCCGCCCTGCTGCGCGATAAGAAAGCCCATGGCCGGTCATTTCTAGTCAAGAAGATTGCTTTCGGACCGGAAATGACGAGTTGCCACATGATATTCGTGGCTCAATCTCAGGCCAAAAAATTCCCCCAGTATTCTGATATCGTAGCGAAGGCGCCAATCCTGACTGTGGGCGAAAGCGCGCATTTCCTCGACCAGGGAGGCATTATAAATTTCGTACGCGCTGAGAACCAACTGCGTTTCGAGATCAACAGTCCCGCCGCTGAAAAAGTCAATCTTTCCATTAGTTCCAAACTTTTGAGGTTAGCTCGAAATGTTAAGAAAGGCGAGGAGTCGAAATGAGCTTCCTCTCCGCCAGCACAATTAAGCGCAAGTTAATGGTCATTATCATGATCACTTGCAGCGTCGCCCTCGTTCTGGCCTGCGCGGCCATTCTGATTTTCGAAATTACCAGTTTCCGGAAGACACTTTTGCGCAATACCGCTGTGATGGCCGATGTTATCGGAGCGAACAGCACCACCGCACTGCTCTATAACGACCGGGACGCGGCAAAAGAGTCCCTCGCTTCGCTCAAGGCTGAACCCTACGTTTTAGCAGCCTGCCTATATGACACGAACGGTGTGGTTTTCGCCACCTACCGAAATGATAAAGCGAAGGAATTTGACCCCCCTCGGGTCGCGGCAGAAGATTTTACTTTCAACAAAGATGCACTGAATCTTTTTCATAAGATTCGCTTCGACGGCGACACTGTGGGCACCGTCTTCATCCGAGCAGATTTACGGGTTATCCGCGAGCGGCTCCAAACGTACCTGGGCATCGTGGCGTGCGTGGTCGCTTCCGCGACTATGGTGACTTTTCTCCTGTCGTTACGGCTGCAAAAGTTGATTTCCGGACCTATCTCACATCTGGCTGAAACAGCCAACAAGGTCGCAAATCAGAAGAATTATTCAATCCGCGCAACCAAGAATTCGTCCGACGAAATGGGCCAATTGATCGAACGCTTTAACGAAATGCTCAGCGGTATCCAGGAGCGCGACGCCGCCCTCCTGACAGCGCACACTGAATTGGAAAAGCGGGTGGATGAACGAACCAAGGAACTTCAACTGGAAATCAGCGAGCGAAGCCGAGTGGAAGCCGCTTTGCGCATTTCGCAGCAGAAATTTGAAAACCTGGTGAATTCGATCGACGGAGTCGTTTGGGAGTCCGACCCAAAATTCCAGTTCACATTTGTCAGCCCGCAAGCCGAACGATTGCTCGATTATCCCCGGGAAGATTGGACGGCGAAGAAGGATTTCTGGAACGAACACCTTCATCCTGACGATAATTTGCTCGCGCATGACTTGCGGCATAAAGCCCTCACTCAGGATAAAGCCAGCCATTTTGAATATCGAATGGTAGCAGCCGACGGACGGGTCGTGTGGATACGCGAAATCAGCAGCTTCATCTTTGATAAAGGCCAGGCCCAGGCATTGCGCGGAGTTTTATTCGACATCACGGAGCAGAAACAAGCCGAAGAGCAACTTGATATGCTCAACAAACGGCTCCTCGAAACCTCACGGCATGCGGGCATGGCAGAAGTCGCGACGGGGGTTCTGCATAATGTAGGGAACGTTTTAAACAGCGTGAACGTCTCGTCGACCTTAATTTGCGATCAAGTCCGTAATTCAAAAGCGTCCCGCCTAAAGGATGTGGTTTTACTGCTGAATAAGAATGCCACAAATCTCGGGCATTTCATCGTGGAAGACCCCAAGGGCAAGATTATTCCTGGCTATTTAAACAGCCTCTCTGAACGGCTTTCCACCGAACAGCAGGATCTGTTGAAAGAACTGGAATTACTTACCAAAAACATTGAGCACATCAAAGAGATAGTCGCGATGCAGCAGAATTACGCGCGCGTTTCGGGAATCATTGAATCCCTGGCGATCAAAAATCTTGTGGAGGACGCGTTACAGATGCATGCGGGAGCCCTTTCCCGGCATGGGATTCTGGTGAGCCGCGACTACAGTGAAGTTCCCATGATCGCCGTGGACAAACACAAAATACTCCAGATTCTGGTTAACCTCATTCGCAATGCAAAATATGCCATCGATTCGGCGGCACGCCGCGACAAGCGACTCCACATCTGCATCGGAATGAATGCCCGCAACATGGTGGAAATCTCGGTCAAGGACAACGGAATCGGGATCGCCCAGGATAATTTAACACGAATTTTCTCCCATGGATTTACCACAAAGCGCGATGGACATGGCTTCGGTTTGCACAGTGGAGCGCTGGCAGCGAAGGAAATGGGCGGCTCACTTTCCGCACAAAGCGAAGGCGCCGGTCAGGGAGCAACGTTTGTTTTGGAATTGCCTTTGTCTGCCCCTAAAGGTCTCGACAGAAACGGAGGAAAAGCATGAATCACCGAATACTTGTAATTGATGACAATCCGGCCATCCATGCCGACATTCGAAAAATCCTGGGCAAACAAGCCCACAGCTCCGCCTTTATGGAAGATGCTGAAGCTGTGCTTTTCGGAGACGCTCAGACTGACGATACCGCAGTCCTGTTCGAAATTGATTCAGCCTATCAGGGCCAGGAGGGTTTGGAAAAAATCCAACAATCTTTAGTCGCACAGAACCCTTACGCCCTCGCATTTGTCGACGTGAGAATGCCGCCGGGATGGGATGGCATCGAAACCATCAGTCGAATCTGGGAAGTATATCCTGAATTGCAGGTCGTGATTTGCACAGCCTACTCCGACTATTCCTGGGAGGAAATGACCCGGCGAGTGCATAAATCCGATAGTGTGCTCATTCTAAAGAAACCCTTCGATAACATCGAAGTCCTGCAGATGGCACATGCACTCACGAAGAAGTGGTTTTTGACTCACGAGGCAAAATCACAACTGACAAATCTGGATCGCATGGTAAGCCTGCGGACGGAGGAACTCCAGCAGGCGAATCAGCGTTTGACGCTCGAGATTTCCGAGCGAAGCCAGGCTGAAGACCAATTACGACTGTCGGAAGAGCGCTTCGCCAAAGCGTTTAAATCCAGTCCAATTCCGATGTGCATCCTTTCGATCGAGCAACAACGTTATTTGGACGTGAATGACAGCTACATTGAAATGACAGGTTATAGCAGGGGTGAATTGTTGGGACGCAGCGCCCTGGACCTGAATCTCTGGCCGAACGTTGAATCGCGCACCGAAATTCTCAGGCAGCTCACTGCCGGCAGAGCCATACGAAACCTGGAAAGCCATATCCGCACGAAGATCGGACACGAGCGGACCACGCTCCTATCCGCGGAGTTGATAACCCTTGGCATCGACGCTTACGCCTTGATCAGTGAACACGATATTTCTCAGCGCCTCCAGCTTGAAGCACAGCTTAGGCAGGCACAGAAGATGGAAGCAATCGGGCATCTCGCAGCCGGCGTGGCGCATGATTTCCGCAATATCTTAACGGTCATTCTCGGTCACGCCAATCTCCGCTTGATGAGCAAGGGGCTGGACGAGAAAGTCACTGAATCCCTCAGGCAAATCAGCGAAGCAGCCCAGCGAGCCTCAAATTTGACGCGCCAATTACTCGCATTTAGCCGCAAGCAAATAATCCAACTTCAGGCAATCGATTTAAACGACCTGATCGCCCAGTTGAGCAGCATGCTCGTTCGGCTGATCGGCGAACATATCACTCTGGATTGCCGTTACGATCACGACCTCCCTTTTACGGAGGCCGATTCATGCAGTATCGAGCAGATTCTCATGAATCTGGTTGTCAATGCGCGAGATGCAATGCCAGAAGGTGGCAGGCTCACAATAAGTACCAGTCTCGCCGTGATCGATACTGATTATGTATCGAAAAACTCTGAAGCCACACCGGGGAAATACGTCTGTATGACCGTGGTCGATACTGGATGTGGCATGGACGATGCCACAATGGAACGTTTATTTGAGCCGTTTTTCACCACCAAGGAAGTCGGCAAAGGAACCGGTATGGGACTGGCAACAGTGTACGGCATCGTGAAGCAGCATAATGGATGGAGCGAAGTCACGAGCCAACCAGGCCATGGCACCACATTTAAGGTTTACATCCCAGCGAGCGACCGGAAACAGCCACCGGCGGAGAAAAAGAATATTGTCACCCGGGATTTCGCAGGTGATGAAACCATTCTTATCGTTGAAGATGAAGAACCGGTCCGTCGCTTTGTTTCCGACTTGTTGCAGGAATATGGTTACCAAGTACGCATTGCCAGCAGTGGGCTGGAGGCGCTCCGTGTTTGGCGCGAACATTCCGGCGATATCGACTTATTGCTGACTGATGTCGTTATGCCGGAATCGATTTCTGGTTTGCAACTTGCCGAAAAGCTATTGGCGGATAAACAAAGCCTGAAAGTCATCTACACCAGTGGATACAGCATCGAATTACTCGATACTCATTTTCAATCCCGCACGCGCGTCAATTTTCTGCCAAAACCGTACCACCCCTTAAAACTTGCCGAAGCCGTTCGCGAATGTCTCGATACCTAAGAGCGAGGGGTTCCTTCGCAGCCGGTCTTCAAGAAGTATGAGCGGGAAAGCTGGCCCGCTGGAAAATGCCCTGCGAAAATTACTTGCTCCAAATTCCAGTCGCGGCATATTATCTGCGCGACGGCGGGTTCAGATAAACCCGCCGCTATTTGTCCGATGGTGTAACGGTAGCACAAGGCCCTTTGGAGGCTTTTGTCATGGTTCGAATCCATGTCGGACAGCCACTTTGATCTTCAACCGGTTAATAACCTCAAATTCGAATCCGGGCATGAAGCGATTATTGGGACCAATAACGAGCAACGGACCACAAGATCGGCATCAGGAACCCAATCGCCGCCGGCCAGCCACATCGTTCCGCATTGTTTCTCATTAGAAACCCGGTAACACATGCAAAGAACGCAGTAAACCGGGTGCCGCGGGATTCGTAATTTAGAGTTTAACGGTTCCTTTTCTTTTCAACAGGCGCTAACGGAGCGCCGAAGGGGTCGATTCGCTTTTCAGAAGAGATTGCGCGAACCTGTTAAAAGGCTCTTCAAGCAGCATTTCAGGATGATCTCCTCCGTCGGTCATGAAATGGCTGCGAGCCCGAATAATTGTAGTGTAGAGAATCTCCCCCGTAACGACATCGACCACTTCCAGTTTGATCTCAACCTTATCCGGGATGCCATTCCACTCGGTCGGATGATCCTCCCACTTAAGGATGGTAGGGAAAATCATGTACTGCGCCCGGGTCGTGCGCGCGCGATCCAAAGCGTCGGCGAATAGTTCGTTATTCCTGCCGATAAAAACCGCCCCGGAAATTTTCGAGAATGCGGCTTTCAACTCGAGTCCAGTGCGGCGCCCTGAATCAAGCACGGGCTCTTTTTTATAAGTCGCATCCAGCGGCGTGCCGACGTAAATGCGAGTATCGCGGCGTACGTGAGGCCGGACGGCATTCGGATTGGAAGGAGTCTCTTCGGCGAGGTGCTGGCAACCGATGCAAAACAAAAATGAACAAAGGAGCGTAGGGAAAGAATAAGGAAACATGGTTTAAGGCCGGCAATTGCCAGCGGGGAATACCCTACTGGAAAATCTTGAAATAATAAAAGGAAAAAGGCGGCTCGCATAACACGAAAAACCGCCTTTCCTTACAAGACCAGTGATTTCTCCCACTGCTTGTGCGTATCGGGCGGTCCTTTCGGAGAGCCCTGTCACGCTGAGAGAAGCTCGCTCAAACCGGGTCGCAGCGCCATCAGGAGAAGACCTGAATAATCGGAGTTCGTGGACCTGAGGGTGGCCTCACGAAAAGTGCGCGGTTGTTAGCCGGGGAACGAGGGATTCCAAAGCCTGCTCTTCGAAGTTCATCGTTCTGAATTCCAATGGCAGGCAACATATGGGTCGGTGAGCGGGAGGGTCGGGGCCAGAATTGAAATAAGGTTGGCCTCCTGACTTTTTTCGAAACCGGAGCCAGATAAGTAACGCGCCAAAAACGATTTGAATTTTTTCTTCGCAATGGAATCCAATTCCATTGTATTCTCGCCAAATCAATCCCGAGAAACAACGGCTCTGCCGATTTAACTATAGCGTATGAAAACCAATTCGAACAAAACTACGGTTTCCCGCCGTCATTTTATCACCCGCACCGGCTTATTGGTCGGAACTGCGACACTTGGTTTCCCTTATATAGGGAAAGTCCTTGGTGCGAACGATCGCATTAATGTCGCCTGCATTGGCGTTGGCGGAAAAGGAGACAGCGACAGCAGCAATGCCGCGAAGGCGGGGGGCAATATCGTCGCCATTTGCGATGTCGATAAAAACACGCTCGACAAAAAAGCAAAACAATTTCCGGACGCAAAACGCTATCAGGATTATCGGAAATTGCTCGATGAAATGGGCAAAGATATCGATGCTGTGACTGTCTCGACTCCAGACCATAACCACGGAGTCGCATCCCTTCGCGCGATGAAAATGGGAAAACATTGCTTTACCCAGAAACCGCTGGTCCAAACGGTCAAGGAAGCGCGTGAAATGCGCAAGATCGCCGTCGAAAAGAAACTCGCGACTCAGATGGGAAATCAGGGAAGCGCTGAAGATGGTCTGCGCCGCGCGGTTGAAGTTGTGCATGCCGGTGTCATCGGCAATCCTCTCGAACTGCATGTCTGGTCGAACCGACCCATTTGGCCCCAAGGCCTGGCCCGCCCTGATGGCGAAGACAAGGTGCCGGAGAATTTGGACTGGGATGTTTGGCTGGGACCTGCGGCGTACCGTCCTTACAAAGAAAAAGTCTATCACACCTTCAATTGGCGTGGCTGGTACGATTTCGGTACCGGTGCATTAGGCGATATGGCCTGCCACACCGTTAACATGCCCTTCCGAGCCCTTAAACTTGGCTATCCAAACAAGGTCGAATGCGAACTTGCTTCACGGATGTACTCGGAAACCTTTGCAAAAACCTCGCGCCTCCGCTACGAATTTCCGGAACGCGAAGGTCTTCCTCCCGTGAAGTTCTGGTGGTACGATGGCAGTCCGAATGATGCACTAAAACCACTTCGCCCCGGCGGTGATGGTGTGAAAGAAATCTATGCGACGCTGGGCAACCTGCCAACCAGTGGCGCTCTAATTATAGGCGAAAAAGGAAAAGTATTCTCTCCGGATGACTATGGCGCCAAGTTCCTTGTCGCGATGAAGGGTGAACAAAAGTTCATTTCGGGAGATATGCATGAAGCGTGCAAGGATGTTCCAAAAACGATTCCTCGTTCGCCGGGGCATGTGGAAGAATGGTTCCAGATGATGAAAGACGGCACTCCCGCTTATTCGAACTTCGACATCGCCGCTTATTTGACCGAAATTATTCTACTCGGAGCGGTTGCCTCCCGCGTGGGTGAAGGTCGTCCGATGGAATGGGATGGGCCCAATATGAAATCACCGAATCTACCCGAAGCCGCGCGCTTCGTGAGCCGCGAAAACCGGCCTGGATGGGAAGCGTAAATTAGCCCCTCAAAGGGACCAAACCGCCATCGGGTAGCGCGATTCAACCGGACGCGCTACCCGTTTTAGTTGGCAATGCCGCCTTATTGGATCGGTTCAACCGTTTCGTCGTCGATTCAACTTTTCTAAAATTGTTATGAGAACCCTTTTTGCCCAATTCACTTTTTTCCTCTGCATTCTTTCAGTATCCGCTCGAGAAATTCGTGTACTGATTTGGGATGAACAACAGCCCGCGCAGAAACAAATTTACACGAACTTTCTCGGAAATCAGATAGCCGAAAGTCTCAAGGGAAACGCTCAACTGTCGGTGAAAACCGCCAAACTTGCAGACCCTGAACAAGGGATTTCGGCAGAGTCCATCGATCAGTGTGATGTCCTGATCTGGTGGGGTCATGTGAGAAATGGCGAGGTGGATCCGGCCAGAGCGGCTCATATTGTAGATCGAATAAAACAAGGGAAACTTTCATTAATAGCGCTGCATTCGGCTCATTGGTCTGAGCCATTCGTGCAGGCGATGCGTGAACGCACTCGTGAGGATGCTCCAAAGCATGTCCCGGCCGGTGTACGCAACGTAAAATTCGAATATAAAACACCAGAGCGTTTCAAAGTGCCAAAAATCGACGACCCTTTAACCCCCAGTTATCAACTGAAAACCGGTGCGGACGGCACCGCGATCATTGAAGTAACTTATCCAAATTGCGTTTTTCCCTCATTTCGACCGGATGGAGCTCCCGGCCACTTGACCACGCTTCTGCCGAAACATCCAATCGCAAACGGGGTTCCTCTACATTTCGAGGTTCCCCACACTGAAATGTATAACGAACCTTTTCATGTGCCCACGCCTGATGAAGTGATTTTCGAGGAACGGTGGGACAAAGGTGAGCACTTTCGCAGCGGCTGTGTTTGGAACGTGGGTAAAGGCAAGGTCTTTTATTTCCGGCCTGGTCATGAAACCTTCGATGTTTACCTTCAACCTGTGACGCTGAAGATCATTGCCAACGCCGTTGATTGGCTCGGTGGCCAATCACTATAAGGCTGCCGAAGTACGCCTACTGGTTCGGGGGAGGGGGCATTTTCTCTCCGAGACGGAGGTACTGCCAGATCGCTTCGCGCTGTTTCAATCCATCACCATCATAAATGTCAGCCAATGGACTTTTACCCTCTTCATCGAAATAAACCGGCATTTTGGTGGTTGGGTCGATCGACAGAGGATTGCGCACCCATCGATGGAAATAGGGTTTGAGCAGTCGCCTGCCGCTGTAGGCAAAGTTAATCCCGGCACTTTCGAAGACCTGCGTTGCGCCGAAGTCGCCGACACTATGGCATGAAATGCAGGAGAATCCTCCAACTGCGGAAATCAATTTTTGGCCGACCTTTGCCGCCTCCTGGTCTATGGGAGGTTCTTCAGCGGTTTTGGGCGGATAACCATTCAGTTCTGCAAGACCCTCTGCCATGATTGTCGCGTATTTCGCAAATGCTGGCATGCGCGCCTCCAACCACGGCCGAGGTTTATATTTTATTTCACCCGCGATGAATGCTTGAGACCATTCAGGCTGAAGCTTTCCACCGAGAATTTCAAACGCTGGAAAGCCCTCAAATTTACCGTGGCACTCCACGCAATTAAGGATCCGCGAATAACGCTGTGCAAATTCGGCAGGCACATGCCGGGAGAGGGCGGATTTGTCTTTGGTGCCAAAAGCCTGCAGGGCCGCCCTCTGTTCTTCAGAAAATGCATAATAGGGGGCGTTTCCGGCGGCCTCCGGCGTGGAGGCGAGGCATCCTTGCTTCGATGCGGGTAAGTTTAATTCCGTAAAAGACTTCGCCTTGAGTTCGGACTTCAGCGATGAGCTATGGCAGTTCAAACAGCCACTCGTCATCACAAGCTTTCGACCAGATTCGATGCGCGCCGAATTGGCTTCCGATATGGTTCTGTCGCCTGGTTCAATGGCTGCTCCATTACTGGTAACGAATGCCGCAAGCTGTGTTGCTTCATCGTCGCTCAGTTTGAAATTTGGCATTCGAATCCATTCGTAAAAAGCGCTGGGCTTCAATAGAAATTCCTTCAAAGCACCCGAGGCGAACTTTCGTCGAACCTCTTTGATTGGAATTTTTGTTTCAGCGGCTTCAGTCGCATCGGGCGGTTGGTGGCAGGCGACGCAATGCAGATTCTCAAAAAGCTTTTTCCCGGACTCGACGTCGGTTGCGCCGAAGGTCTCCGCTTTTAAATTATCCGATGTCCGAAGGCTCGCGAGGAAAGCGGCGGCGGCCTGTGCGTTTTCTTTCGCATCCGATCCATGGAAAATCTGAGGCATGCGAGCGACGGTTCGATGCGCCGCCGGGTTTGCAATCCAACTCGCCATCCAGGCTTCGTTGCGCCTGGAACCGATCCCATCAAAATTAGGCGCGTCCATTTGCAACTCGGGGATTGCGGAAGCGCCCGCTCCAGTTTCATGACAACGCGCACAGCGGAACTCAGCAACGAGCTCACGCCCGCGGTACGCCTGCAAACTCCTCGTCAATTCTGGCGTCGCCGCGTAAGTCAGCGCCGAATTGGGCAGAGGCGTCATCATGGTGTTCGGTCCTTTGGGAGCCCAATACAGTCGAAGCTGACCGGTCCCTTCCGAAGTGCTCGTGAAGCGAGCCACAATAACATTCTTGCCTTTGTTCAGGCGAATTGACTTGCTCGATGGAGTCGTTTGACCTTTTCCAGAGGCGGTCAGGATTTCCGTTCCGTTTACTTCCAGCTTCAGATCCCCGTTCAGATCTGCCTGAAATGAGTATTCACTCCGCAACTCCAAATCGAGCATTCCCGACCAGACCGCTGTGAACTTGCCAGTCGGCAAAAATGGGGTTGGCGATTCGCCTTTACCAACGAACAACCAGGCATTGGGAAGCACCGCCAAATCGGAGATACCACCATCGGTCGAAAATGTTACAGCAAGGCCACTATTCGTTTTCAACGCTTCCTGAGCATGGCATGGAAGGGCAAAAGCCCACAAAACCAGAGCAAACATCTGGAAAAATGGACGGTTAACCTGATCTTTTAGCACACTAAACACTTTCATTTTCGCTGGCAGATTAAGTGAATTTGCAAGTCGGTCAAGCCGGGCGCAGGTAGAGATGCGAACCAAGCTGAATTCATGGTTAAGAAATCCATTTTTTTACGGATCAAGTTTTGCTATGTTTAAACCGATGCCTCACCACGAGCCACGATTGCAGGACGCGTTTCTCACGCGACGGGATTTCCTTTGTCGTTGCGGAATGGGAATGGGGGGACTAAGTCTCGCCGGTTTGTTTGGCCAAATCGGTCCCGTCAGCGCCATTGGAGCAGAGCCGGACCTTGTTAGTCCGCTTGCTCCTCGGCCGCCACAATTCGCGCCAAAAGCAAAACGAGTGATCCATTTTTTTCTAAATGGCGGACCTTCGCATATCGATACGTTCGATCCTAAACCAGCTCTGGAAAAATACGCGAACAAGCAGCTTCCGATCGCCAATCTCCGGACCGAACGTAAAACCGGCGCCGCATTCCCCTCCCCCTTCAAATTCAAGAAATACGGGCAGAGCGGGATCGAAGTCAGTGAGCTTTTTCCGAAGATTGCGGAGCATATCGACGATATTGCGGTAATCCGCTCGATGGAAGCGAACCTGCCAAATCATGAACCATCCCTGATGCTAATGAATTGCGGCGATGCGGTGATGAGCCGTCCCAGCGTGGGGTCCTGGGTGACATACGGATTGGGAACTGAGAATCAGAATTTACCAGGATTCATTGCCATGTGTCCGGGTGGCTACCCGATCAAAGAAGCGGAAAACTGGCAGTCGGGATTCCTGCCTGGAGTGTTCCAGGGAACTTTCATCGATACCCAGCACACGAAGATCGAGAAACTCATTGAACACATTCGAAGCAGCTACGCATCGCTAAAGCAACAGCGTCAGCAATTGGATTTGTTGCACCAACTGAATGAAGAGCACCTGCATCGAAGAGCGCAGGATTCACGCCTGGAAGCACGCATTCAATCGTTCGAACTGGCTTATCGAATGCAAATGGAAGCTGCTGATGTATTTGATATTTCGAAAGAGCCTGAGGCGGTGCGTGCGAGCTACGGCGAAGGAGTTCATGCGCGTCAGACTTTGATCGCGCGACGGTTGCTGGAGCGGGGCGTGCGCTTTGTTCAGCTTTGGCATGGGGCTGGCCAACCCTGGGATAATCACGATGATATTCAGCTGCACGCGAAGCTCGCGAAAGAGATCGACCAACCGATCGCAGCGCTACTCACCGATTTGAAGCAGCGCGGAATGCTTGAAGATACTTTGATTATATTCGGAGGCGAATTCGGACGGACACCGACTGTGGAACTGAATGATTCAGGATCGCAGAAAAAGGGACGCGATCATAATCCTTACGGCTTCTCGATGTGGCTCGCCGGTGGTGGCGTTAAAGGGGGCACAGTTTATGGGGCGACCGATGAATTCGGATTTAAGGCTGTCGAAAACAAGGTTCATGTGCACGATCTCCACGCGACCGTTTTGCATCTGCTTGGATTCGATCACGAGAAATTCACTTACCGCTATGCAGGTCGCGATTTTCGACTTACAGATGTCCAAGGAAATGTAGTGAAGGAAATACTCGCTTGAACAAAAACTATTTCACTGCCGTTACGCTCGGCACCGCGCTTATTCAATTCGCGGTGATTGGCGCGGAATCCTCCAAACCACTGATCGAACAAGCCAAGGAAGCTTACTCGCATCGAGATCCGGTCAAAGCACTCGAATTGGCCACGGCAGCAATTAAAGAAGAGCCGGCGAATGCCACCAATTTTTATGTGCGCGCGCAGATACTTGGATTGATTGGTAAAAAGGAAGAAGCAGTTACGAATTATTCCGCCGCGCTGAATCGGGATGTTTTGTTCGCGGGCGCTTACGAAGCACGCGGGATCGAGCAGTTTAAGCTGGGTCGAGTCAAGGAATCGATCGAAGACTTTGATCGATTCATTGCTGTGGAACCGCGGCAGGGACCTTACCAATGGATGCGTGGGATTGCTCTTTATGAAGCAAAACGCTTTGCAGATGGGCAGAAGCAGTTCGAATCGCATCAAACTGTGAATCCAAATGATGTGGAGAATGCCGCGTGGCATTTTGCCTGTGTAGCGCGAAAGGAGGGATCGGAAGCGGCGCGTAAGAAGTTGCTACCGATCAAAGGCGATTCACGAGTGCCGCTGATGACGGTGTATGCATTGTATGGAGGCACGGCTACAACTGACGATGTCTTTAAGGCGGCAGAAGAGGGATCTCCTTCCCAGGACGAGATTCGCCCGCGCCTTTTTTACGCCAATTTTTACGTTGGGCTATACCTTGAAGCAATCCGAGACGAACGCGCTCTTGTGTATCTCCGCAAGGCCGCGGAGACCTATCGGATGGAGGGACCGATGGGGGATGTCGCACTGATCCACTACAAGCGGATCATGGCCAAAGGAAGTTGATCCCCTGCCCCTCGACATTGATGGCCCTCTTTTTTTTTACGCCAGTAACTCTTTGACAACTTCTCCGTGAACGTCCGTTAAGCGGAAATCGCGCCCCTGAAAGCGATAGGTCAGTTTCGTGTGGTCAAATCCAAAGAGGTGCAGAATCGTGGCCTGCAAATCATGCACGTGCACTTTGCCTTCGACCACGCGATAGCCCAATTCATCCGTGGCTCCGTGGCTGTATCCTTTTCGGATTCCGCCGCCTGCCATCCAGATTGAGAACGCTTGCGGGTGGTGATCGCGACCGAGGAATTTCGATCCATCCCGCTCTTCGTTCATGGGGGTACGGCCGAATTCTCCGCCCCAAATAATAAGAGTCTCATCGAGCAGACCGCGTTCCTTTAGATCTTTCACAAGGGCGGTCATGGCGCGATCGGTTTCGATGGTGCGGCGTTTCAGACCGCCCGGCAAAGTGATATCTGTATCTTCACTGACTCCGTGGGTGTCCCAGCCGCGATGGTATAACTGGACGAATCGAACGCCACGTTCGAGCAAACGCCGCGCGAGCAAACAATTATTGGCAAATGATATTTTACCCGGCTCGGTCCCGTAAAGTTCGTGAATGGACTTCGGCTCCTTTGAAATTTCCATTAACTCGGGAGCGCTGGTCTGCATTTTGTAAGCCATCTCGTACGAGTTAATACGAGTACTGATCTCGGGATCGCCCACCTTTTGTAGTTCCATTTCATTCAGGTCATGCAAGGCGTCGAGAGATCGGCGTCTCGTGGCGGCGTCCATGCCCGGTGGATTCGAGACATATAGAATGGGATCTCCCTGAGAACGAAATTGGA
>JAQGOX010000403.1 GCA_028293365.1 Verrucomicrobiales bacterium
CTGGCAAGATTGATGGTCACGGTAGTCACCCGACCCGGGATTGAAACCGGAATAATCATTTTCTCATCTTTCACCAGGTTACTAACAAACCCAATTTCGCCGGGAACATTAAGTTGCTTCAGGATCGGCTTGAGCAAATCGACCAATGGACGATTGGATAATTTTTCCAGACCGGGCGGGAGTGACACGCCGGACACTGTACGTGTATTGGCAGATTCCGCAGTGAGCTTCGGAACCCCGGAATGCACAAAGAAAAACACTGTTACGGAAAAGAGGATTACAAATGGGCTGATGAAAAGCCCCAGATAGAGATGCAGATCACGAATGATCCGATAGAATTTCGCCTTCATTCAGTTTTTGAATTTCATTAGTAGTTGCCGCGCTCCGGGAAGTTTATAGCGAGTTATTCGTTCTTGCTGATAAACCCATAGTAGCGGCCCATCCAGTAAGCATGGAGAAAGTCGGCGGCTCCTGTTTCCTCCTCGGGCCAGAGTTTGATCTCGATCCAATTTTCGGCATCCTGGCTGCGATAACATCCGCCGGGCCCGCCAGCGATGATACCCCAGGGAGTGCCGACAAAAATCGCGGTGGCAAGCGGAATTCGCCAGCCTCTCATGCAGGTCACGGAGGTGTGGCCGCGGTCCAAACTTTTCATGAGTTCGCCGAATTTGTCGATGCGAACTGACAGGTTGGTTGTAACAGGTTGCCATTCGACGAATTGAGTGGAAGGAAAAGCCGGGGTGTCGGAAGCTGCAGCGGTTCTCCAACTCAGGCCACCGTCCCGTGTGACCATGATTCCTCGATCGGTTTTTGCATAAACCACAAAAGTGCGGTTGGTCGAAGCGAGAATCGATTCCACGGAAGCGCCCATTAGCCCTGTGCTCATATCGCGCCAGTTTTTGCCACCATCACGAGTCATGAAGATTCGTCCAGAGGAATCGCAGGCCCATGCGACAGTGGCATCATCGGACGCGAATTGAATCATTCGCAACGCCGGTTTGAGCCAGCCGTCAAGCTGATAGGGATTACCTTTCCACGCATATTCGTTGTCGAGGGGCCGGCGATTGATGGGAACGGGTTGGGCGCTTTGCTTCTGGCCCTGTCGATCGGCGTAGGGATTTAATTCGATGTCTTTTCGTAACGAATTCATTACCGGACGCAAATTCCGGTCGATGGGATAATCATGAAGGCTCTCAAGCGCGAGTCGGATCGAGTTCGAAGCGTTTGGAACGGTTGACGATATCGTTTGAGGCTGTCCCGGCTTGCTGGGGCCATGGTATTCGGGTTGTAGTGCGAGAGTCATAAAGGTAAAGATCGGATTGCCTTCCATCCAATTCATCTCCCATAGGTCGCCGACCCAGGGACGATATTTTTCGAGCAAACCAGGGTCATGTTCGTAGCGGATGAGATTGTAGAGTGCCTCGTAGGACTGGCCTTCGCTGCTATGATTGACGCGGGCGAGGCGTTCGAGACTAAATGGACCATGGTCGCGTTCGCGTCGCGCATCTGGGTTATCTCTGAAGCGCGCGACGACGCGGGCGTAGAGATCGCGATAACGTGGGTTTCCGGTGATGTGGTCTGCGATGAGGAGATCGGGCAACAACATGAGCGAACTACGCAATCCTGGTTGCCACGGTGCATTGGTCTGGCCGGACCTTTGCAGAAATTGCGCGTAGTATTTTTTGTAGTAATCGTCGAACGCAGGATCGGGGTCTATGCCAATATGTCCCCATTGCGTGACCTCTCCGTCCACGTCGATGATGCGACAATGATTATCGACGAGGTGAGTCATCAGACGGTCGACATTGCGTGCGATGAGTTTTTTCTGAGCGGCATCGGCAGCCAGATCGTAATAGATCGCATAGCCGTAGAGAACGGCGTTGAAGTTATCGACGCTTACGTCCCCATACCATCTGTAACCAGCATAAGCACCCTGGCCTTGATGCCATTCCCTGGAATCTGCGCCATTGCGTTCCCAGCCTTCGACAGGTCCGTGCCCTTTCACGTACCCGCGAGCGAGCAGCCCTGGCTTTCCAGTGACTTCTTCGAGGATCGTGAGTGCGTGCAGAATTTGGCCCCCTTGCTGCCGGACCGAGGGGTCGCGAGTCACGCCATATTGGTATCCGACACCTGCGAGATACCGGCCGGTCCAGACTCCGGCGTGAATAACATTTCCCGGTTCATCAACTGTGTGCTGGAGTTTTGTACCTGGAGGAACAGAGGGAACGATGGAAACATAAAGGCCATCCAGCCAATGTTTATCGAGCAAATCTTTTTCAAACCATGCTGCTTTTTCCCGAAGCGGGCTTGAGTCTTTGGGAACGCTGACTTTCACCGTGGATGATGCGCCCGCTGGCGGCTCGAAGGTCAGAAAGTAGACGATGCAAAGAAGGCAATGAGAAAAACGCCGAGAGCACATGGTAATTGTGTGGTTGCCATTGGAATACAGTATGCGCTGTGCTGAAGGAAGACTAAACAAAGGCGGGAATAAGGAGCGGTATGAAGGACAAGGCGATCGTTAAAATGGGTTCTCGCCCCCAGGATTTGCCATCGACAGCATTTCCAGGGCCGTCACGATGGCTCGCAGTGACTCCATTCTTCAACCTAATCGCGGCTATTCCCGGTATGATTCGGCGTGAATTGGTGCGGGCTGTTTTCGTGCTCGGCAACCATGAAATGCAAATGGCCGCGATTCTGAGAATGGGTCAGAGTGGCGATCTTAAGTACCTTCCATTTCTGATTAATGCATTGGAACGACGCAACCACGATATTGTGCGAGCTGAAGCAGTCAGAGCGCTGGCGAAATTAAAGGCGGCAGAGGCTACAGTTCCTCTTATCGAGTTATTGGAAGATTCAAGCGAAATAGTTCAGGAAGAGGCGGCACGATCGCTCGGAATGATTGGTGATGAGCGTGCCATTCAAGCGATTGTATCCATGCTAAAGCATCATTCCGACGTGATTAAAATGAATGCTGCGGATTCCCTCGCTCGACTCGGCGAGAAGGCAATAGGATGGGTGGGGGAGTTATTGAAGAAATCGTCGTTCGATACGCGGATTGCCGCGGCATACGCGCTCGGGCAAATGCGACACCCTAAAGCATTTGCCGCATTGGAATGGGATTTCGCGGATTCCGACGCGGCAGTGAGGAGGGAAGTCGCTGCATCGATTGCAAATCAGGGCATTGAGTTTGCGGCGCAAGTGGCGGCACATTTATCCGATCTTAATCCCATGGCTCGGCAAACGGCCGCCATGGCTCTCACGAAGATGCAGACAAATGCGGCAGCAGGACCGCTGTTAGCGCGACTGGAACACGAGACTGATTCTGATGTGCTCGATTGGATCTGGGAAGCATTGGCTGCCTCGCGTTATGAACCCGCTCGGAAGCGGCTGCTGGCGAAGAAAGCCATTTTAAAATCTGATTTTAAGCAATTGGCGATGATGGGAGCGGATGCGGTCGAACCGTTGATTGAATCGTTCCGCGCAGGGGATCTTTCGACGCGAAAAGTGCTCGAAGCGGTTTTAATCGAGATTGGGAACTCAGACGAACCGCGGTTAGTCCGCGCGCTATCGGATCGAGATCAGTCGGTTCGCCGCCTGGCTGTGCGGCTGTTGGGGAGGTTTGATTGGAAGCCGGCGAGCGAGTTCGACTTGATGCGTTTGAGAATAGCGGCGGGTAAATATTCCGAAGCAGCGACTCCGGTAGCGGTGTCGATTCTGGCAGCAATGTTGCATGATGCCGAGGTCGGCGAGCGGGAAATGGCCACGGAGACGCTGGGAACCATCAAAGATTCCACGGCCGCGGAAGCCCTCGCCATTGCGGCCGGGGACGAAAGCGCGCGGGTACGGGAACGGGCGGCCGAGGCTCTCGGAAATTTTCCAAGTGAAAGTTCAGCGTCTATTTTGGGGAAACTCCTCGGCGATCCGCACCAGATTGTTTCAGCCGCGGCAAGCAAAGCGTTACGAGCGAAGTCCGGTTTTAAAAAACCTTTTGCGTAAACGAGAGATCGGAAATGATCTTCAAAGATGAGTTGAAACAGCGACGGCGATTTTGGAATCGGCGGTTCCGTAGTAAAGAAACCATTTGTTTTTGAAGTGCGCCAGGCCCTCGATAAAACAGACGTTGCCAACCTGTCCGGTTATTTCGAAGGGTCGATCCGGAGTGAGAAAATAAGTATTACTTCGTTTCAACTCCCGTGCGGCATCGTTTTTGTCGAACAACAGTTGACCGGAGGCGAAGTTTCCGGCGGGTAACCCGGGGTCGCCATTTGCTTTTGCGTTTACACCATTGTAAAGCAGGAGAATTCCCTCATCACGGAGCAAAGCCTGTGGACCGGGCTCGATCAAATCGCTGTCAAACTTTCCGGGCCGGGCTTTAACAATACTGCGTGGTTTACCGTCGGAATCTGTGACCGGTTGCCAATGCAGCAGGTCCGTGGAGTCTGCGAGAAGAAATTTGGAGTCGCGAAAGTACATCCAGTAACTTCCTTTAACTTTTGTGGCGATAAATCGCTCTCCCTTTTGGCGGCAGACAATTGAGCCGCTTTTGGTCCATTCGTCCCGGAGTTCGCCACTGAAGGCAGGACCTTGTTTACTCCAATGGACAAGGTCGCGGGACGTTGCCACAAGCAGGCGCGCCGTTTTACCGTCATAACCGGTGTAGGTAAGAACATAATTACCACTGTCGTCTTCGACCACACGGGGATCTTCGCAGCCGCCTCCGGCTTCGAATTGCTTCATGGAATCGTTCGCGGGGAAAAGAACCGGTTCCGGCCGGCGTTCGAAATGCAGTCCATCGTCGCTCCAGGCCAGCCCGAGGCGCGACACTCCGGCCTTGTCTTGTGCTCTGTAAAGCAACCAAATCTTGCCGTTGCGGACGACGGCGGTGGGGTTGAAAACATGAGCCTCCTCCCATTTTACAACCCCATTCACGGGATCTTGAAACATCGATTCCGCGCGAGGTGTGAGAATAGGGTTCACCGAATCGGCTTTGTTGAATGGCAAAAGTTGCCAATCACTGGCCACGACGCGAGGCGCGATCCCGATCAGGAGGGCAAGGCCCAGGCAATATTGTGCGACCGTGAAGGATTTCATGCGGCCTATTTTACTGCGTGACACCAATAAAAGATATGACCTTTCGTTGTCCGACAGCAGGGGCGGGAACCTGAAAAGCTAAAAAGGGGCATGAGCTTTCACTCATGCCCCTGTGCGTGTGCGAGCCGTTATTTAAAATTGGCCTGTACGGTCATCGCTTTTGTCATGGTTATGGTGATCGAACGCGCTGTGCTGCTGACATCACCCGACCATCCGATCCAGGGAGAGCCTGCGTCGGGCGTGGCGGTGAGAGTTACCGCAGTTCCGGCTGCGAATATTGTTCCCGCAGGGTTGGTCGTGACGGTGCCTTTGCCTACTGTTTTGATGGTTAGCTTATAGGAGCTGGATGCGGTTGTTCCACCACCGCCCCCTCCACCACCACCGCCGGTGCTGCTGGTCTTGATTGTTACGGGAACGGTCGCCATGCCACCGAGGGAGTTCCAAACCGTGGCCTGAGTCGGTGCGGTGTCGAGGATTATCGATCCCTTGAAGACTCCCTGTTCGAATTGCATTGTGCCGATCGGTGCGGCGTCGGGGCTGCCGCCGTATGTCAGGACCGCATTTGTGAAGGTAGTCGTCGCCGCCACTTTGAACATATGCGTGT
>JAQGOX010000421.1 GCA_028293365.1 Verrucomicrobiales bacterium
GAATTGGACTATGAAACAGTTATTAAAACTATCTTTGGGCGTCCTTTGCCTTGGAACCATGCTGAGCTTGCGCTGCCTGGCAGGGCTTGATGTAAGCTCGCTAAAAGCCGTTCCGGATGGCAATTACCTTGTTACTCTCGAATTAGATGGGAAACAGGAACGGCTGAATTTCAAGGTGCAGGGAAACAGAGCCAAGTGCGTGAAAAGCTCGAATCCCAGTCTCAAGGATATTGAAGGGCAATTTCAAGCACACGGTAACGGTTCTTTCGTCGGGCGATTTCAAGGAATGACCTTTCGCGGATCACAGTTATGGATTTTCCGAGCCGACGGCGCCGCCGCGATCCGCGAGGTTCCGGATCGGGGTGAGCAGCAAAGTGCAATACCGGTAACCGGCGATTCGATCGAAAAGCCAAAATGAATTATCGAATGGTTTGTGTTCGGCCTGAATCTGGAAGTGTGAAATCTTTGGTTAGCTAACTAAACCCCGTCGATATTCGTAAAAAACCATACCACAAAGTTGAGATTTAGGACCCGGAATTACGGTGAACGAATTTCGATGCTGCGATTAAATGTGGATAAAATGGTTGCCGGAACGCAGCTTTGTTTGTGTGGGCGCGAAATAGCAGCGGGATGAATTTCATGCTAGATGTATAGGTCCCACCTTCTGCGACTTCTCACGTGCTGCGAGTAGTGCTCGGAGCACATACTCGCGGTCCGATGACGATTACGGTGTTACGAGCGCCCGGTAGAATTGATAACTTGCGGTGCGAGGCAAAACGAAAGTTTCGGAGCTGCTACCGGGCGAATTCGTCATCAAGGCTTTCCACGAACTGAAATCGGCCGAGCTTTCAATCACGTAACGTTGCCCAGCGGCGGAGTGGGCCGAAAGTGTCAGATTCGTTTCGGTATTGTTTTGAACCGCCAACTCAATCAGGGACTGAGACGCGGCTGATTCAATGACAAACAGACTGATACTCTGACTCGGCAATGAGTTCGAAATCACGCCGCCCGCGATCGCGAGGTCAGGCAATTTGGAAATCACATTGGCACTGGTTAATTGATAAACGTGGGCTGACATGGAATTGCTGAAGTGATTGATCGATAGTGTCAATGGGGTCGACCCGGTGAGCTGCTTGTTAACGATCATCACTGTCAAAGCACCATCAGTCCGTTGAGCGGCGAACGCGGAAAGGTTATCGGGATTCGGTGTGGTGAGCGGGATACTTGACTCACCAAAAGTTGAATGGGCGCCGTCGTAGTTGCGATACATCTGAATGGCTTTGAATGTCGGAGTAGAACCATCCGGCGTGGTCCAGCGAGTCGCGATATCAACTCCTTCCCGGCCGAGTATGCCGAGCAGATCCGCCTGGGTCGTGGCGCCGTTGATATGTTTCTCCGCACCCCAATTATATTCCGTGATGCCGATCGGGGTTCCGGGATAGTTTTGATTCACCCATTCTTTGAGACGCGGAATTAAACGCACTTTGTCGCTGATCCAACTTTGGTCGGAGTAGTTCGGATCCCACAGGGAGCGGGTCGAGCGATTGCGCAGGAGTTGCATGGAGGAGGAGGTATTGTCGCTGAACTCGCCGCCCTGTGGATAGTAGTGAACAGTGAAGACATCGAGCAAACGCTGGCCCTGCGCCAGACTCTGCTTGCGCATTTGATCGAGGAACCAGGGCAGATAATCGGCTCCACCATTCGTGCCGCGATCGGGCAGATTGTTCCAACCAAATTTAGAGCCGTACTGCTGGTCATACCCGCTATAGAAATATCCGGACCATCCCCATTCTTCGGGCCCAAGAACCAAAGCGTTCGGCTGTACTGCTTTGAGCATGGTCGCATACTGAATCGATTTATCGCGCAATTCGCGCATGGTCGGTCCCACAGGGTGGACATCGCGGTGAGTCGAAAACCAAATGCTCGGCTCGTTATCCAGGAAATAGTAGCCAACGCCGCTTCCGCCAGCGGAACCCCATACATTCGTTAAATGCTGCACCCACTGTTGTTGAAACAGGGTGTCGGTCGGAACATTCGCATCGTTCGGATCATTACCGATCACATATTGCAATGGGTTTTGGCTGATGATGCCATTGCCAGCGTCGGAAAAAAAGGGATCTCGATCAGTTTGAGCGCCGTACTTGGCAATCGAAAAACTTCCGAGCTTCGCACGATTGTTACCGAGCTTCGCTCCCCAGCCGAGCATGGGAACGGTCAGCATCGGCTTTGCGCCTCCGGCTTTTGTGTCGCGTACAAACTGGTCGGACTCTGCACCGGCAGCGGTTCCAGATGCATCGCCGATACTTTCAAAAAAATAATCGGCGGCACGATTGTGAGCGTTGATCTTCCAATTGTAACGGCTCTCCGCATTGCCCCCGGAACGATTGAGAGGAACGTTCAGCAATTTCAATTCATTCGAACTGGCAAACGCCACTCCATAAATCAAGTCACTGATTGGACCACGAACAATGCTGGCATCCAGGGTCAGTTGAACTGGAGCGTTGGTAATGACCGGGGGCGGTCCACTTGCAGCAACCAGCTTAATATCGTCCACAAAAAAAGCCGGTTGCGTGGTGCCGCTTCGATCCTGGATCCAGAAACCGTCAAATGCGGGGTCAGTATCAACTCCGAGAGAGTGCAAAGAAATGGTAACCGGCGCCCAGGAATTAGCCGCTAAAGCTGGAATTTGGACCGCAGCCTGCGCGTTCCCGGATGAAGTAGCCTGCACTTGCAGCCGCTGTCCCCCCGCGGAACCTCCATGGATCCAAAGAGCAAGGTTGGTATAGGCGGAGCCGTCCAGGACGGCATGGTGCAAATACAATGCCTGATAAGCGCCCGAGGTCACTTTGATTGCGGCCGTCCCGCCGTGTACAGGATTCGCATTATTGAGAGAAACCGACGCCCAACTCCAGTTTTCCCAGCCGGACTCCAGCGCGTCATCGTAAACAAGATCCTGCGCGGATGCGCGCGAGCACGCCAAGGCGGCAATAAAGCCCCATATCACCCCGATTTTCTTTATTGTATGCATTGTCAGGATTTCAGATCAGCAAAGAGTGTTCCGATTGATAACCATACCAGTACCCTACAAATCCTGGGCTTCCCCACCCGCTCTCTTTGCGCTTCAATAACGTCATGACCATGACACGCCGTACTCTATTGAAAGCCTCATTAGCCGCCGGACTTTCAGGTAAACTATTCGTCAAAAACGTTGTCGCGGCCGAGCCGGCGTCTAAAAGTCGGTCCAAAGGAATGCACCTTGGAAGTGTCACCTACAATATCGCCAAGGACTGGGACGTTCCAACAATCATCAAGAATTTTGAAGCCACCGGCTTCCAAGGGGTCGAACTTCGAACGACTCACGCACACGGAGTGGAAGTATCACTGAGTAAAGCCGAGCGCGCTGAAGTGAAAAAGCGTTTCGCCGATTCCAAAGTGGAACTGATGGGATTAGGGAGCACATTTGAATTTCAGATGGCAGATCAGGATAAGTTGCGAAAGCAAATTGAAGGGTGCAAAGAATATATCGTTCTAGCTCAAGACGTCGGCGCTGCCGGAGTCAAAGTGCGCCCGAACGGGTTGCCAAAAGATGCACCTCTTGAAAAGACTCTGGACCAGATCGGACGAGCGCTTGGAGAGCTGGGACTCTTCGCCGAGGATCATGGCCAACAACTTCGCCTCGAGGTGCATGGTCCGGTGACCTCACTTCTGCCGAACATCAAAAGAATCATCGACGTTGTGGCGCATCGGAACGTCGGGGTTTGCTGGAACTCAAATCAAAGCGACTTGGAAGGTGATGGATTCGATCACAACTTCGATTTGGTAAAAGATAGAATCTTCTCCGTTCACATGCGCGATCTTTACCTTGAAGAATACCCATTTCGCAAACTGCTAACGCGTTTAAATGAAATCGGCTTCTCCGGTTATTGCCTCGCGGAAATTCCTGAAAGCACTGATCCATTGCGCGTTATGCGATATTTCCGTGGATTATGGCTGGCCTACCAGGGAGCGTGAATTGCACCCATCACACAAATTCTCCGCACAGAGGAATATGAACCCGAAATAAAGGAACCTTTCCTTCCTACCGAAAACCGCTCCACCCGCTTCTGATCACGCCCCATTGAAGAAT
>JAQGOX010000445.1 GCA_028293365.1 Verrucomicrobiales bacterium
GGCGTGACCGGAACATTCACACAGAGCGGCAGCAATGGAATCAACACGGGTGGCGGAGGAACGGTTACGCCTCCAACTTCGCTGCATTCGGTTCATATTGTTAACATTGGCGGCGCGTTTCCAGGAGCAGATTATACTGTTAATCTTACGGGTACGCAGTCGGGAACATTCCACATTACCGGTGGATCTGTGGGAGATGGAACCTTTACCTACAGTTCCACCAGCAGCGGAGCTGTGTTGATTCTCAATTACACGTCCGAAGGCGCTATAGGTGACCGTGACACAATGAATATGACGTTCAGTACGGCCACCGCAGGCACATTTAACGGTAGCCAATTAACTGGAAATCAGGAGCACACGGATTTCAGTGGAACTTTCGACAGTGCTAACTAATTTGACGTAAATTGCAGAGCCGCCTCCCGATCCGGGAGGCGGCTTTTTTTGTAGATTAAGATCGACTTGAAAATCCTCCGCGCAGAACGTCTGGCGATGACGGCCGCCCGGCTTCGTTCGATGCTCACTCCTTCTCCCTGTTCAAAACCGTTGATTCCCAATAGGTCGCTGGGTATGATCGTGTTTACGGACTCTAAACCGAATGGACTGCCAGTTTTGAGAATTGCTGCATTTTGTCTTTTGCTTTTCTTCGGGGCGGTCGGCTGTCAATCGCCGCAGAAGAAAGTCGAAAAGCAGTTGGGGCCGATCCGGGCGGAATGGCAAACCAACGTCATGACGCAAATGAAACCGCCCGAACGCGATGTGGACTGGCCGACCGCAGTGGCACTGATGCGGGAGAATAATCTGCGTTTGAAGCAGGCGCGAGTCGAGATCACAAACGCCCACCACTCGGTTGTGCAGATTTTTCGCGATCTTGTACCAACGCTGAATTTGAGGGCAGGAATGAGCAAGACTATTGAAAGCCTTGCCTCCAGCTCGTTTAGTGATGTGACGTTCAGCGCGGACAGCTTTTTTAACGTTCCTGGTTTTGTCAATATGGCGGCGCGGCTTTATGCAGCCCGTCTTTACGAATATCGGACGCGCGTTGCTTATGCGCTGGCAGAGCGCGAGCAAACGATCGCCCTGTACAAATTATTCGAAGGGATTCAGGAGGCAGCCGATTCGCTGGAGCGTCTTGGCGCGCAAAAAGCGAATGCGCGAATCATGGAAAGTGTCGATCCCTGGAGCGGAAAATTATTGCGCAGCGAAGCTGACCTGCGAGACCTCGCCTGGCAGCGCGAAAGAAAATCACTCCAGCAGACTGCGGGAGATTTGTTCGGGAACCGCAATGTGGAATGGGTTTTCAAAACCAACGGGCTTCCGGAACTCAATTACGGCGCAAATCCGCTCAAGCTTAATGACACCAATCGCGTGGCCGATCTGCAGATGAGGTTGGTGGCGATCGAATATGAAGCGGCTCGCTCACAATTGCTCGGGATAAAACTGCGCTACTGGCCCGAGCTGAATATTTTTGTCAGCGGGCCTCCCATTTATTCTCGGCAGTCAGGCACGGATATTTTTTGGGATGCCAGCCAGGTACGGGCGAGTGCGGACGTTTTTTGGACGATCGACACGCGTGGATATGTTTCACGCCAATTAAAAGAGACGAAGGTGCAGCAGCAGTTGCAGAGAGAGCGATTGCGGCTTGATGCGGCGTTGCTCGTGGACCGGTTGCTCTTCACGCAAAAGATCATCGAGAGCACGTCAGAACAACTTCGGAGGGTCCGCGGGCAGCTCAAACTGCTGTTAGCCATTCCTCCAGCGCAAACTTATTTCGCAATCCAGCAATACGCGAATGATTACCATTCACTGACAGCGAAGGAAGTAGGACTCCGGAGGGAATTGGCCGAATTGAATTCGTTGTTCTGGTTTGTGGACGACACGGCCTGGCCGGATCAGGATTTGCAGAAAATTGACCAACCCATGACTGAGAGTGAAATGCACAAATGAGCAGCGCCACTAAAAACGACCGGACTGCGGGTAGGTGCGCCGAGCACTTCTCGCAGCGAGTGAAATCCGCGAGTGGCCGGGAAAAAGTGCGCGTTGCATTAACACCCTGCTTTAGCTGGGTGAAAATTAGGTCTGAGCAATCCGGAACCGTTTCAACGGTTTCAGTCTGGCCTGGCAAACCGTCGAAACGGTTTTTGTTTCCATGCCCTTCCAACACCCGGCTAAAGCCGGGTGTTAATGAAATGAAAATGTCCCGCTGGTTCACTCTCTGTCGATTATCCAGATTAACTGCTTTCAGTTACGCGTTCGTTCTGTGTCTTGCTGTTTTCACAGTTGGATGTTCTCCGAAAGCTCCTACGCCAGCGGGAAGGCAGGCGAAGATGGGTGCGCCCGCAACTGTTGCAACCAACGGGACGAACAGCCTGAGGTGGGAATCTTTTCCGCTGGCCACCCGAATGAGGCTTTCGAGTGTTCCATGTCAATTGCTACCCAAAAGCCTGATCGCCATTCCGGCCCCGGTGGCAGGCGAACTCAAGGTTTATATTACCGCGCCGCAAACGAATCTGCCGGCTAATTTTGTTTGGGCCGAATTCGAGCCGAAGATTTTCGCCGCTGAAGAACAGGCAATCGATGATGCGCGTAAAAAACTGGATATTCGGGAGAAGCTTCAATCCGAATTGGAAGTTCCACGCCAGAAGTTGCAACTGTCCCGGCAAATGGAGGAGGCGCAGCGACACGTTGCTTTGCTGCAATTACTGGCAACGAACAAAGAGTTGGCGGAACTGACGCTGAGCACCGGTATTCCCGGGGAAAATCCGTTGAAACCAGAATCCCTTGGAAAGGCTCAGACCGAACTCAGCCTGATCCGGCAAACGATGGATTACCTGGATGCCACGAACCTGGCGGTGCTTGGTATCGATCTGCCAGGGCAACGATCAGAGTGGCAACGGCGCAAGCTGGAGTTCGATCGACGGCGTGCGCAAGCCACGTTGAAAATGCCGTTTAAGGGGCAATTAACCGTGAGCCTGCCGCTGACGGAAGGTGTGGACAGTTATCCGGTTACCTTAGGGCAGGAACTTGGGGTTGCGCGTGACTTAAGTTTGATCAAAATTCGCGTTCCTCTGGCGAATTCCGCGTGGTCGGCGTTGCCTCCTGATCAATTGATCGCGATTGTTCGTATGCCAACGGGACGCGAGTTAGGCGGCCGGTTTCTCTATCAGAAACTGGAGCGAATTCAAAACCGCGAAGAATCGGTTTATTATTTCCAGTTTCCGCCCGATCAGTCCGCTGCGGCGTTGAGGTTAATCGGCACGGATGTGGGGTGCGAGATCTGGTACCAGCTTCCCGAACCGGTTCGGGTCATTCCGAAAATGACGATTTTACTCGAAAACAGCGTTGATCTTGAAGTGCAGAATTGGGGTCAGTGCATTCAAGGGCGGTATCCCGGGGCGGAACTGGTCGTCGAAGGACAGACGGAATTGGGAGTTCGTCCACCGGGCGGCCCGGGCAAATAAAGCGAGCATGCCTGGTGACGCTTCCAAATCCGTTCTCTCGTGCGAGCACGTGGGCTATCGTTACACGAAGCATACTCCGTGGATCATCAACGATTTCAGTTACACTTTTTTGCCGGGCATTTCTTTGATCAAGGGCGCCTCCGGCTGTGGCAAATCGACGTTACTGCGCATTCTCGCAGGATATTTATATCCGGAGAAGGGGAGTGTGCGCACGCCGTTTGGGACCTCCGCACGCGATAAGAATTACCAGAGAAAAGAGCTTGGTTTCGTTTTTCAATTGTTGAATCTGCTGCCGCTCGCAACCGTGTTTCGCAACCTGGAGATGGCTGGAAGCATGGCGGGTTTGGATCACCGAATCACGCTGGAGCGGACCGGTCATTGGTTGAGGTTGCTCGGGCTGGAACACTTGTCGGCGCGCCGGCCCAACGAGCTTTCCGGGGGACAACAGCAGCGCGCTGCCATCGCCCGAGCCCTGGTTAAGCATCCATCGGTTCTGTTGCTGGATGAGCCCACTTCCGGGTTGGATGATTTGAACGCGCAGGTCATTTCCCAGGCACTAAAGCAATATGTAACGGAAAACCGCTTTTGTATTATTTGTTCACACGATCACAGACTCGATTCGCTTGCAAATGAAGTCCTCGACTTTAATCGCTTCCTACCTCTGGAAAGACACCTGGTCTCGCTGGTGGGAACAACCCAGTAGCTTTTTCGCCCGGCTCTTTGTGGGAGTGCTGCTGGTCAGCGTTGCCACGGTGATTGTGGTGGCGTTCAGCCTTCTTGAGCGCAGCATTCGCGCGCGCCTGGAGAATTTCGGGCTCAATACCCTGGTGATTCGCGAAACGATGTCCAGCATCGATCCGGAAGCGCAGGCAAATCTGGATCGTCCCGACCGGCTCGCGCCTTTGAGGCGGCAAGGACAGAAACTTCGGCTGCGCCAACTCTACATTCGAGGGCAGACCGATTGGCAAAACGATATGCTCGCATTTTCGTATGCGGAAGATGACTTGCCTGTGCTAGGGCCGTTGTTGTCGGCGAGTACGCCTTTGATTATTTTGAGCGAAACGTTGCCGGAGAATTCCACGATCCGCGTCAGTCTGGGGCGACAGGTTGGGACTGCGGTCATTCGACGTCCGGCGCTGTTTTTTCGGCCCATGGTAACGGGGAATGTTCTCCTGGTGCCACAAGGCTGGAATCCGGAAAATGAGCGTCTTGGGTTTATCGAAACCACAGTCTTTGAACGCGCTTCCGAAGGTGTCTCGATGCAGAGAGTGGTTGATGCAATTACCGGATTCTACACGCTGGACCACCGAACCTTGCCGCAGATTCAGAGTGCTCTGGGGATGATTCGGGAGTTGGAAAATTTGCAGGAGCGCCAGCGCCAATGGCGGGGATTGCTTGCAGGGCTGCTGGGGCTCACGCTTGCCCTTGTGTTCGGTGCGATTGCGATCCTCGAATTCCGTCAAAATCTTTTCATCACCGCGCTGATTCGAAGCTTTGGGGCGCCTTCGCGTATTCTATATCTTCGCACCTGGATGGAGAATGCATTTATCGCTAACCTTTCTGCCATTTGCGCGATTTGTTTGGTGGCCAGTCTCCACGATAAAATATTCGGCTCGCTCGGTTTCGG